>NZ_RZSX01000961.1:0-2249 GCF_004023105.1 Mesorhizobium sp. M5C.F.Ca.IN.020.32.2.1
ATTCTTTACCGACTGGATGATCGACAAGGAGATCGTCTCGCAGGTCAGTCCGCTCGCGGCATCCTGGGCCACGCATGGCGTCGTCAACGGCCTCGGCCGGATCATGCAGAAATTCTGGCTGGCCAACAATCTGATCGCCCAGATTCCCGGCAACAGTGGGGCCGCCAAGGAACACTCGATCGCCTGGGCGCTGAAAGGGCATGGTGTTCTCTTGCATCCCGAAGGCGGCGTCGGCTGGCATGCAAATGTCGTCGGTTCGCTCCTTCCGGGGGCGGTCGAGATGGGGTTCGAAGCGCTTAAGCGCGGTCGCGCCACGGATCAGGATTGTAGGATTTGGATCGCGCCGGTTGTCTGGAAGCTCGCCTTCACCAAAAATGTCGAGCCGGCGCTGGCGCAGGAATGCGCGTATGTCGAGAAGAGCCTGAAGATCGAACGCCGTGCCGCCGATACGCTGCCGGAGCGCATCCACCATGTCTATGCGACGTTGCTGTCGCGCGATGAGATTGCCTGTGGCATGGCGCCCGACGAACGGGCTTCGTATGCAGCGCGTCAGACGCAACTGCTGCTCGAATTGAGTCGGCGCCTGGGGGAGGGCATTTCGTTCGATCCCGGCGCCAACGAGATCGCCGAGCTTTTGCGCCGGTCGCGCCGCTGGCTGCGGGAAAACACCGGCGACGCTGAGAGACAAAAACAGGTCCGCACGCTGGCGGACACGATCCAGCGTCTCCAGCGCGTCGGACCGTGGGCCTCAGTTAACTCGCGCATCACGCAAGAGGAGATCGCCGAGCATCTGAAGCGCGTCCGCAACGACTATTGCAAGGGCACGCTGCGCGACACGATCAACCGCTTCGTGCCGCAGCCGGCCGGGCCGCGCTGCGCGCATATCCGGGTGCCGGAACCGTTGGGATTGCATGCCTTTCGGGGCTCGATCGACGATGCGCTCGCCGAACTTCACAGCCGTATGCAGGCGGCTGTCACCACGTCAGTAGCCGAACTCGAAGCCGCCGGCGGCTTCATTTTCTATCAGAATCCCTTTTATCATCGCTAACGTTTGGATCTTGGCCCCAGGTGAACTGCGGCTCCGCTGGTCGGCGCAAGATGAAGGAGTGCGGCAAACCTCATGGCGGTGTATGTCGACGCGGCGATCTGGAAATGGGTCGGCCACCGCTGGTGTCATCTGCTGGCCGACGACACCGACGAGCTGCATCGTTTTGCAGCACAGCTCGGCGTCAAGCGCTCGTCCTATCAGGGGCCGCCGAAGACATCGGCGCCGCATTATGACATAACCGGCTTCGAGCGCGACCGCGCGGTGCGGCTAGGCGCCATCGAATGCAGCCGCGAAGAGATTGTTGCTGTTTTCCGGCGTGTCCGCGTGCCGAAGGGGAAGATACGCCCATAGCCCGGGTGCGCTGATCGCCGCATGCTGAGCCGCAAGACACCGCAGCGCTTGCGTTTGTCGCGCATCCCCTCTATATGCGCGCTCATTCCACACACGGACTTTGGTGTCTGCCCGGGAGAAATCCGGCTGAAACCTCCGGTGGCGTTCGAGGACAAAGTCCAGAAATGCCTGTGTCCGTGGAGGCTAACCGGAAAGGATACTCAAGAATGGCTCTGCCTGATTTCAGCATGCGCCAGCTTTTGGAAGCTGGCATTCACTTCGGCCACCAGACTCATCGCTGGAACCCGAAGATGGCGCCCTATATCTATGGCGCCCGCAACAACATTCACATCATCGACCTCTCGCAGACGGTGCCGCTGCTGCACCAGGCGCTCAAGCAAGTTTCCGACACCGTCGCCAAGGGTGGCCGCGTGCTGTTCGTCGGCACCAAGCGCCAGGCGTCCGACATCGTCGCCGACGCCGCGCAGCGCTCGGCCCAGTACTATGTCAACTCCCGCTGGCTCGGCGGCATGATGACCAACTGGAAGACGATCTCGAATTCCATCCAGCGCCTGCGCAAGCTCGACGAGATGCTGGCTGGCGAGGCCCAGGGGCTCACGAAGAAGGAGCGCCTCAACCTCGATCGCGAGCGCGAGAAGCTCGACAAGGCGCTGGGCGGCATCAAGGACATGGGCTCGACGCCCGACCTGATGTTCGTGATCGACACCAACAAGGAAGCGATCGCCATCCTCGAGGCCAAGCGCCTCGGCATCCCGGTCGTCGCCATCATCGATTCCAACTGCGACCCGGACAAGATCGATTTCCCGATCCCCGGCAATGATGACGCGGCCCGCGCCATCCAGCTCTATTG
>NZ_RZSX01000962.1:0-2247 GCF_004023105.1 Mesorhizobium sp. M5C.F.Ca.IN.020.32.2.1
GCCACGCCCGAGCGGCGCTGCCTCGCACCGTGGCTGATGCAGATGGTGCTCGCCGCGCGCGCTGGTGGCCTCGACCTGCTCGATGGTGTCTTCGATGGGTTTCGCGATCTGGATGGCTTTGCGCGCGAATGCATGGAAGCGGCCGCCATGGGATTTGACGGCAAGTCGCTGATCCACCCGGCTCAGATCGATGCCGCGAACCGGGCCTTCGCGCCATCTGCCGAAGCCGTGGCCGAGGCGCGCTTGGTGAAAGCTGCCTTCGCACTTGCCGAAAATGCCGGCAAGGGCGTTATCGCACTGAATGGAAAAATGGTCGAGCGGCTGCATCTGGCGCAGGCCGAAAAACTGCTGGCGAAGGCGGCCGCCATCGGGGCATGATTGGCAACCCACCACAGGAATGAAAATGAAACTCTACCGCTTTCTGTCCGGTCCGGACGATTCCAGCTTCTGCCACAAGGTGACGGCGGCGCTGAACAAGGGCTGGCACCTGTTCGGTTCGCCGACCTATGCCTACGACAAGCAGACCAAGAGCATGCGCTGCGGCCAGGCCGTGGTGAAGGATGTCGAGGGCCAGGAATACGGGCCCAACACCAAGCTCAGCGACTGGTAGGATACGACCGTTACAGAAGCTTTTCCCAGGCAGCTCTGATTCGTTGAACCTTGCGTCTGCAAGGCCGTCGACGTCATCGCAGCTGAAATAAAGGATCGATAGCGCCGCATAAAGGCCCGGATAACCGGAGACGGTATCCATCTTCATGAGAATTTCGGCAACCGACAGTTGCTGGCGTTTAATGCTGGATATCGCGCATTCCGATATCATCGGTGCTAGTGGATGGTCGAATTTGGACAGCCAAAAATCGACTAACGCCAGGAGAATGGCGGGCTCGACAACAGTGTTTGCGGTAGACGGCAAAGCTCATCGAGTGCAATAAATGCAGCATTCGGCGAAATGCCGATGGCGGTTTGGATCAATTCGCGGCTCAGTGAAATGTCGTGATACGGCCAATTGCAGTCGATCCGATTGGCAAACTCTGCTTCCGTCATCTGGACACTATTCAGCTGCCTCTTCAATCCGCTCCATATCGTCGTCCGACAGGCCGAAATGGTGGCCGATCTCGTGGATCAGCACATGGGTGACTATGTCGCCCAGCGTCTCTTCGTTCTCGGCCCAGTAGTCGAGGATGGCGCGGCGGTAGAGCGTGACGCGGTTCGGCCCCTCGCCGGTCTGCGGATTCCAGCGCTCGGCGATGCCGCGCCCCTCAAACAGGCCGAGCAGGTCGAACGGCGTTTCCAGCGACAGGTCGTCCATGATCTCGTCGGTCGGGAATTCGGCGATTTGGATGACGATCTCGCCGGTCAGCTTGCGAAATTCCTCCGGCAGATGGGCATAGGCCTCCAGCGCCAGGAACTCCATTTCCTCCATCGACGGCGAAAGCTCGGCGTGCCAGGTGCGGGTTTTGTAGATGCGGGCCATGCTTTGTCCTTTGATCCCGGCATATAGGCTTTCGAGCCGGAGTCGGCAAATGGCCAGGTTGCAGCCTTTGCGCAGACAGGAATAAATTCCCCATGACTCCGCTTGACTCTTCGGGCGGCCTCTGGAATCAATAGGAACATAACAGGAACAATTGTGAGTGGAAGCTGACCGTCATGGCGACAAGCGCCGTGGCGCGGGAGACTGTTTTTGCCCTGCGCCGACAGATCGCGAAGATCGAGGGAACGCTGCCCGAGCGCCTGGAGGCGCCGGCCCGCGCAGCTCCCGTTGATGCGGATGTCACGCCCCGAGATCTAACAATCGTCCGCCGCGGCCTCGCCGTGGCGCCGCCCGATGCGTTTCTGCGCACCGGCGCGGAGGGTCTCGATACTGCGCTCAGCGGCGGCCTGCCGAAGGCGGCGCTGAGCGAGATCCATGGCGCCGCGACACGTGATGCCGGGGTTGTCGCCGGTTTCGCCCTGTCGCTCGTCAGCCTGATCCTCAAACAGGAGCCGCCGCGACTGCCGGTCCTGTGGATCGGCACCGCGGAGGTCTTCCGCGAGGCCGGCTTCCCCTATGCCAGAGGGCTTCATGGCCTTTTCGGGATCGAGCCGGAGCAATTGCTGTTTTCCGAGGCGCCAAGGCTCCTCGATGGGCTGTGGGTCGCCGAGGAAGCCGCCCGGATGACGGCGCTCGCCGCCGTCATCCTCGAAATCCGCGGCAGCCCGCAGCGGCTGGACCTCACCGCGACGCGGCGGCTGCACGCCCGGGCACAG
>NZ_RZSX01000963.1:0-2241 GCF_004023105.1 Mesorhizobium sp. M5C.F.Ca.IN.020.32.2.1
TGTCTGGCCTGTCCGCCGGCCTGCGAGCGATCCTTCCTCCATCACCACCAGTTCAGTCTTTGGAGCGACGTGCGTCCATTTGGACGCACAAAACACGCTCCAAGACTTTGAATTGCGCATCGTGCTTTCCGAAATCGATTCCGATTTCGGGCCGATGCGACGGCTATAAGGACAGGACATGGATGCGCGCAACGACATGCTGAGGCTCTTGCACGGCCGCAGGGCAGGCTATTCGCTCGAGCAGCCCTTCTATACCGATGCCGATTTCTTCAAGCTCGACATGGAGCTGATCTGGTATCGCGACTGGCTGTTCATCGGCCACGATTGCGAGTTGCCGAAGCCGGGCAGCTACATCACTGCCCAGATCGGCGACTATCCGGTCGTGCTGGTCCGCGACCAGCAAGGCAGGATCAATGCCTTCCACAATTCCTGCCGGCATCGCGGCAGCCGCGTCTGCAACGCCGACAAAGGCACGGCGGCGAAGCTTGTCTGCCCCTATCACCAGTGGACCTACGAGCTGGATGGCCGGCTTTTGTTCGCAAGGCAGATGGCGGACGGCTTCGACAAGAGCCAGTTCAGCCTGAAGCCGGTGGCTTGCGAAAGCGTTGGCGGCTACATCTTCATCTGCCTGGCCAAGGAGCCCGCCGATTTCGCGCCGATGCGCGCCATGATCGAGCCTTACCTCCTGCCGCACCGGCTGCGCGACGCAAAAATCGCCTTCGAATCGACCATCGTCGAGAAGGGCAACTGGAAGCTCGTCTGGGAAAACAACCGCGAGTGCTACCATTGCGCCGGCAACCATCCGGAACTGTGCAAGACATTCCCGGAAGCGCCGACCGTGACTGGCGTGCAGGGCGCCGATAGCGATCCGGAGATGCTCATGCACTGGGCGAAATGCGAGGCGGCGGGCTTGCCGAGCAAGTTCCGCATCGATCCGGCCGGGCAGTATCGTGCCACCCGCGCGCCGCTGCTGCGCGATGCCGTCAGCTACACGATGACGGGAAGACGCGCGGTGAAGAAGAACCTTTCCGACAGCGTTTCGACCGAGCGCATCGGCTCGCTGCTGCTCTATCACTATCCGACGACCTGGAACCACATCCTCGGCGACCATGCCGTCACCTTCCGCGTGCTGCCGATCAGCGCCACGGAAACGGCCGTCACCACCAAATGGCTCGTCCACAAGGACGCGATCGAAGGCGTCGATTACGATCTCGCCGAACTCACCCACGTCTGGACCGAGACCAACGATCAGGACCGCCGCATCGTCGAGGAAAACGCCTTCGGCATCCTGTCGCCGGCCTATGAGCCCGGCCCCTATTCTGAACTGCATGAGGGCGGCGTCATCCAGTTCGTCGAATGGTACGCCTCCTTCATCGGGCCGCGCCTTGCCGAGGACGGCCGGCCGGCGTTGCGCAGCGTCGCCTGAGAAAGGTCAAGGGTATGAACGCGATGACGGATCTCGGGCTCTACCGCCATCTCGACGAGATGGCGCCTTGGAACGACAGGCTTCAGGTGCTGGAAGTGATCGGCGTCAGCGACGAGGCGCCTGACGTGAAGACCTTCACCTTCCGCTCCGACAACCAGACCTGGTTCCGCTACAGACCGGGGCAGTTCGTGACGCTGGAACTGCCGACCACTGACGGCCCGCTGATGCGGACCTATACGCTGTCGTCCTCGCCGTCGCGGCCGTTCTCGATCGCGGTGACGGTGAAAGCCCAGGCCGGCAGCCTCGGCACACGCTGGATGTTCGACAATCTAAAACCCGGCGTTCACGTGAAAGCCTATGGGCCGACCGGCGACTTTTCGCTGCACAGCCACCCCGCGGCCAAGTATCTGTTCATTTCGGCCGGCTCCGGCGTGACGCCGATGATGTCAATGCTGCGCTGGCTGAACGACTGTGCGCCATGGACAGATGTCGGCTTCGTCAACTGCGCACGAAAGGCCGAGGAGATCATCTTCCGCAAGGAGCTCGAACTGCTCGGCAGCCGCATGCCGGGCCTAACGCTTGGCTTCATGATCGAGGAGCGCTCCAGCCGCGAGGGCTGGTTCGGCCATATGGGCCGGATCGACGCGATACGGCTGCCGCTGCTGGCGCCCGATTTTCGTGAGCGCGAAACTTTCTGCTGTGGTCCCGACCCGTTCATGCGCGCCGTGCGGCAGATGCTTGAGGCGGCCGGATTCGACATGGCCAACTATCATCAGGAGAGCTTTGCGGCCCCAGTAGTGGAGGAAATACTGGCC
>NZ_RZSX01000964.1:0-2235 GCF_004023105.1 Mesorhizobium sp. M5C.F.Ca.IN.020.32.2.1
GCACGTAGGAGAGATGATGCAACGAGAAATCGCACGCGGGTTGCTGGCGTCGTGGGTTCGCCGACCGGCGTATTTGAGCCCGTCAGTTGGTCCTCACCCGCGCCTATTGCCACCGAGCGACTTGCATGTCCCTCCAACTCGGACCTGTTCCGAGAGATGCGACGAGTTGTGCGCCGTGTGCTCCGATCAGATGGCCGCCGGTGACGCGTCTCTCTTCGATAGGAGATGAAATGCGAACGCTGCTCGTGGATCATCATGCGGATCTTGCGCGCGCCATGCGACTTGCGCTCGGGGATGGCGGCTTCGTCGTTGATGTCGTTGGTACTCTGGAACTGGCCTCGAGTGCATTTTCTTGCGCCAGCTATGAAATTCTCCTGCTGGAATTGGCTCTGCCAGATGGCGATGGCTTGGGTTGGCTGAGGCAGTTGAGGACCCACGGGCATTCAGTTCCTGCCGTCATTATGAGCAGCCTTAACGATCTCGATAAGCGAATTGCGATCTTCAACGGTGGTGCGGACGACTTTCTGCTCAAACCCGTCTCTACCGATGAGCTTATCGCCAGAATGAGAGCCATTCTGCGCCGGGCGTCACAGATGACCGACCTGAGGCTCGTATTTGGCAATCTCAACTTCGATCCGGTCGCCCGGCAGGTTTTCGTTGCTGGGCACCCAATGATGATCGCACGTCGCGAACTCTGTATTCTAGAGCATCTGCTTAACCGGGCAGGCCGCATCGTGCCCCGTGCGCAGTTGGAAGATCACCTCTATTCGTTCAACGACGACGTGTCTGCCAACGCGCTTGAAGTCGGAATCTATCGTTTACGTGGACATCTGACCAGATCAGGTGCAACGCCACGGATCAAGACCATCCGTGGCATTGGCTACATTCTAGAATTGACTGACGCGTCATCCGCATAGTTTGTCGAATCGAAAGAAGATCTATTTTGCTGATCCTTCAACATCCTTGCCCTGCGCTCAATTGGCGGGCGATCGCCATCAAGGTTCCGAGACCTGCAGTGCCCCGTTACCTGGGCCATCTCCTCTGCGCGCTTATTGTGACTTTCCCACTTGGTGTCGCGGCGCAAAACAAGCAGGACAAAGGCGCGCCGCGTGCGGCTTCGAATAGCATCAATGCCACGCTGACCCTTTCCTCTTCGCTCGGGGAGACCGTTCATCTGCCCGCGCCAGCCACGACCATCTTTGTTGCTGACCCGACGATCGCGGATTTTCAGGCACCATCGAGCAAAACAATCTTCGTCTTTGGCAAGAAATCGGGGCGGACCAGCCTATTCGCCTTGGACGGCAACGGCGAGCCTCTCGCCGAATTGCGTATCGTTGTCACGCAACCGATCGGGGATTTACGCGCCATGTTGCGGGAGCAGGTCGGCGACTATCCCATCCGCGTCAACTATACGCCGCGCGGCGCAATCCTTAGCGGGACGGCGCCCGACGCAGAGGTCGCCGACACCGCAAAAAGAGTCACTGAGCAATATCTGGGCGACGGAGCGCAAGTCGTCAACAACATCAAGGTCGCTGGATCCCTGCAAGTTAACCTCAGCGTGCGCGTAGCCGAAGTCTCACGCAGCGCCATGAAGTCACTTGGCGTCAACCTGTCCGCCTTCGGTCAAATCGGCAATTTCAAAGTGGGCGTTCTAAGCGGAAGCGGTGCAAGCGCTGGATCTGGTTCAACCCAGGGTGGCGGTACAGCAGAAATCGGATTCGACAACGGTGTCGTCAACGTCAGCGCGGTTCTCGACGCGCTCGCCAAGGAGCATATAGCTTCCGTCCTGGCTGAGCCGAACCTCACCGCTATGTCGGGTGAAAAAGCCAGCTTTCTAGCTGGCGGCGAATTTCCCATTCCTGTCCTGCAGGAAAACAGGCAGGTATCGGTTGAATTCCGTCACTTCGGCGTCAGTCTGGAATTTGTGCCGACAGTTCTCAGCAACAATCAAATCAACATTCACGTAACGCCCGAAGTCAGTGAACTGTCGACGCAAGGTGCCGTGCAAATCAACGGAATTTCCGTGCCGGCAGTTTCCACGCGCCGAGCCGATACGGTCGTCGAACTCGCCAGTGGGCAGAGCTTCGCAATCGGCGGTCTAATCAGGCGGAACGTCAACAATGATGTCAGGGCCTTTCCCTGGCTCGGAGAAATGCCGATCCTGGGACCGCTTTTTCGCTCGTCCTCGTTTCAAAAAGAGGAGTCAGAACTGGTCATTCTAGTTACGCCTTACAT
>NZ_RZSX01000965.1:0-2235 GCF_004023105.1 Mesorhizobium sp. M5C.F.Ca.IN.020.32.2.1
GGCAGTCTCCCGTCGAACTTGACGGAAAATGGACTGCGAAACGGCGGTCGCCTTTGCTTCCCGCCAGCGATTCCGCTGTGCCAACGCCTGGCGCCGCTAATATAAGCAACCCCGCAAGTATAGATACAGTTGTTTTCTGAAAAAGTCGCAGTCTCATCTTCGCCCAATCCCCATTGGTATTTGCAAAGAGCAATAGCCGCAATTTTTCCGCGTGACCAGTACCCTGGTTGAAAATGAGTCTGAATAATGTGGATCGTACTTTTCATCGGTGCAGATCACCCTTCGCCAGGGCAGCAACGGTTTGCCGGTACAGTTCTGCCATCTGCTGGTCGAAGCAGCAGAAGGTAACGGTTTCCGGAAGCGCGTTGTGGCCGATGAAGGCGCTCACCGCGCCAACGGCGATCTGCGTCGCCTGGTCCTTTGGATATCGGTATACACCGGTCGAGATCGCCGGAAATGCCACCGTCCGGCAATCCTTGGCGGCGGCGATTTCGAGCGACCGGCGGTAGCAGGAGGCGAGCAGCTCGGCTTCGCCCTTGTCGCCGCCTTGCCAGACCGGGCCGACCGTGTGGATGATGTAGCGTGCCGGCAGCCTGTAGCCCTTGGTGAGTTTTGCGTCGCCGACCTTGCAGCCATTTAGCATCCGGCATTCAGTCAGAAGTTCAGGCCCGGCCGTCCGGTGAATGGCGCCGTCGACGCCTCCGCCGCCTAAGAGCGAGGTGTTGGCGGCATTGACGATGGCATCGACAGCCAGCTTGGTAATGTCGCCGGTATGAACGCGAATTCTGTGGTCGATTTCGCTCATCTCACATCCTGAACACGCCGAACTTTGTCTCCTCGATCCCGGCGTTCAGCGCCGCCGATAGGCTGAGCGCCAGCACCTCGCGCGTCTTGGCCGGGTCGATGATGCCGTCGTCCCAGAGCCGGGCGGAGGAGTAGAGCGGGTGGCCTTCGTGCTCGTATTTCATCAGGATCGGCTTCTTGAATTTTGCCTCTTCCTCTGCGCTCCATTCTCCGCCTTTGCGCTCGATCCCCTCGCGCTTGACGACGGCCAGCACCGTGGCAGCCTGCTCGCCGCCCATTACCGAAATGCGGGCATTCGGCCACATCCACAGGAAGCGGGGCGAATAGGCGCGTCCGCACATGCCGTAATTGCCGGCGCCGAACGAGCCGCCGATGATGATGGTCACCTTCGGCACGCGCGCCGTGGCGACGGCCATCACCAGCTTGGCGCCGTCCTTGGCGATGCCGCCGGCCTCGTACTTTCGCCCCACCATGAAACCGGTGATGTTTTGCAGGAAGATCAGCGGGATCTTGCGCTGGCAGCACAGCTCGATGAAATGCGCGCCCTTGAGGGCGCTTTCGGAGAACAGCACGCCGTTGTTGGCGATGATGCCGACCGGCATGCCGTTGAGATGGGCAAAGCCGGTGACCAGCGTGGTGCCGTAATTCTGCTTGAACTCGTCGAACTCGGAGCCGTCGACGATGCGCGCGATCACTTCACGCACATCATAGGGCTGGCGCAGATCGGTCGGCACAATGCCGTAGAGCTCATCGGCTGCATGAAGCGGCGGAATCGGGCCGCGAAGTGCCAGCCCGATCTCCTTCTTTCGATTCAGGTTCTTGACGATGCGGCGGGCGATCGCCAGCGCGTGCTCGTCGTCCAGCGCATAATGGTCGGCAACGCCGGAAAGCCGCGTGTGCACATCGGCGCCGCCCAGTTCCTCCGCGCTGACATCCTCGCCGGTAGCGGCCTTCACCAGCGGCGGACCGCCGAGGAAGATGGTCGCCTGGTTGCGCACCATGATTGTCTCGTCCGACATCGCTGGCACATAGGCGCCGCCCGCCGTGCACGAGCCCATGACGCAGGCGATCTGCGGTATGCCTGAAGCCGACATGTTGGCCTGGTTGTAGAAGATGCGGCCGAAATGGTCGCGGTCGGGAAACACCTCGTCCTGGTTTGGCAGATTGGCGCCGCCGCTGTCGACCAGATAGACGCAAGGCAATTTGTTCTGCAGCGCGATTTCCTGTGCGCGCAGATGCTTCTTTACGGTCAGCGGATAATAGGTGCCGCCCTTCACCGTGGCGTCGTTCACGACGACCATGACTTCGGTGCCTTCGACGCGGCCGATGCCGGCGATGATGCCGGCCGATGAGATGTCTTCGCCATACATCGACCACGCTGCGAACTGGCCGATTTCGAGGAAGGGCGAGCCGGTGTCGAGCAGTTGGGCC
>NZ_RZSX01000966.1:0-2230 GCF_004023105.1 Mesorhizobium sp. M5C.F.Ca.IN.020.32.2.1
GGCGAAGATGCCTTCATGCGGGTTCTTCATGTCGTCGATGGTGTTGTAGACCAGGGCGAGACTGACCGACGACTTGAGCCATGGGCTTTCCTCAATCCCGTTTAGGACAGCCTGAGAGATGTCGCAGCCAGCCAGGGGATCGCAGTCATCGTCGAGCTTATACTTCTCCTGCGAGATATTGTACGCCAGCTGCGTCGAGATGTTGTCGGTGATCGGCAGGCCGAAGCGCACTGTCGCGCCTAGCGTCTCGCTCTTATAGTCGTCGTATTCCCTGGTCCGGTTGAAGATATCGAAACCGGCGGCAATGCGCCGCCCGAGGAAATAGGGCTCGGTGAAGGAGAAGCTGTAGTCGCGCGAATTCTTGCCGCCGCCCGCCGCTAGTTTGATGAACTGGCCGCGTCCGAGGAAGTTGCGCTCGGTGATCGAACCCTCGACGGACGGGCCTGACGTGTCGCCGCCTGTCGAATAGCCAGCGCCAATCGAGAACTCGCCGGTCGATTTTTCGACCACGTCGACCACGAGCACCACCTGGTCTGGCTCAGAGCCGGGAACGGTGGAAACTTCGACTTTTTCAAAATAATCGAGCGCTTCCAGCCGCTTCTTCGCGCGCTGGATGAGAACCTGGTTGAAGGCATCGCCCTCACTCACGTCAAACTCGCGGCGAATGACATAGTCGCGTGTCCGGTCGTTGCCGCGAATCTCGATGCGCTCGACATAGGCCTTGGTACCCTGGTCGATCGTATAGACCACTGAAATGGTGTGGTTCTCGAAATTGCGGTCGCCGCGCGGCGTCACCTGGGCGAAGGGATAGCCGGAACCGGCGACCCTCTCGGTCAACGCAATGATGGTGTCTTCGACGTTCTCAGCGTTGTAGACGTCGCCCTTGTGGGTTTCGACCGCCGACTGCAGCGATGCAGCGTCGACCTCGGGAATCGTGCTTTCGACGCTGACGTCGCCGAAGGTGTAGCGGTCGCCCTCCTGCACGGTGATGGTCACCGTGTACTTGTTGGTGGTTTCGTCGAGTTCGCCGACCGCGGAAATCACCTGGAAGTCGGCATATCCGTGATTGTAATAAAAACGGCGCAGCAGCTCCTCGTCGGCGCGCAGCTTATCTTCGTCATAGACGTCGTCGCGCAGCACGAACGAAAGGATGGTCGAGCGCTTGGTGGAGATGACGTCGGACAGGCGACGGCTCGAATAGGCACTGTTGCCGACGAAATTGATCGCGGCGATCTGCGTGCGGCCGCCTTCGTTGATGTTGAAGACCACGTTCACGCGGTTGTCGCCGAGATCCATGATCTGGGTGGTCACGGCGGCGTCGTCGCGGCCGATACGCCTGTAGGCAGCCTTGACCGCCTCGACGTCGGCATCGAGCGCCTGCTGCGAGAACGTTCCACGCGGCTTCAACTGGACCGCCGTCGCAAGGGCGTTGTCCTTGAGTTTTTTGTTGCCCTGGAACAGCACCTGGTTCACGACCTGATATTCGGAAACCTTGATGACCAGCGACGAACCGACCTGGTTGATCTGGACGTCCGAGAACAGCCCGGTGCCGAACAGCGCCTTGACCGCATCGTCGATATCGGAACTGGAAAAGGGCTTGCCGGGCTTGATCGTGACGTAGTTGCGGATCGTGTCGGCGTCGACACGCTGATTGCCGCTGACTTCAACTCTTGAAACAACAGCGGCCTCGGCCGCCGATGTGGCAACGAACTGCACTGTGAGCGCACCTGGTACGACCAGGGCGGCGGACAGGGCCACCGCGGACGCGGCGCTCAGAAACTTGGATGCTGCCTTCATCGGGCTTTTGTACCTTTTCTCGAAGTCCCCACGGCGAGAAAACCGGACGTGCGGTAATTTCCCCTACCGTATTAACCGGATTTTCCCTACACGCAAGGCTCCTGGTTAATTTGTATTTACTTAACCCTGTTGCGTGGCTTTCGCGTCACGCATATCCCCATGCATGGTAAACGGCGTCTCAACATTGGCTGTGCCGAAGCCAAATTTCTTCATGATTTCAGCATCCAAACAGGTCGTTCCAGAAAACGAACCCCATGAAGCCCAAGACGAAAAGCAGGCCGGCCCTGTAACCCATTTCCATCATCCGTTCCGACACCGGTCGCCGAATGACGGCCTCCACGCCGTAGAACAGGAGATGGCCGCCGTCGAGGGGGGGAATCGGCAAAAGGTTGAGAATACCGATCCCGACCGACAACAGCGCAACAAGTTGCAC
>NZ_RZSX01000967.1:0-2228 GCF_004023105.1 Mesorhizobium sp. M5C.F.Ca.IN.020.32.2.1
CTTCATGACCATGGAAGCCTCACAAGCCATCGAGACCAGCAAAAAGGTCAGTCGCATCGGCAGCATGGTGGCGGATCTCGTTACCCAGCAGCAGACCATCACGGCAGCCGATCTCGATGCGATCATGCAGATCGGCAACTCCACCCTTCAGCCGTACAACCGATCGACCCCGGAAATCATCATCACCGCAATACAGGTCACGGACGAAACGACGCCGAAGGTGCTGGTCGTGTGGTCACGCAAGATGGTCGGTAGCGCCTTCAGCGCCGCCACCGCCAAAAACTCCATCACCAAGGTTCCACCGGCGCTCGAGATCAAGGGTACCTTTCTCATTCGCGTCGAAAGTAATCTCGCATACCAGCCGATCATCACCTGGTCGGTGGACAGTGAGAAGCGGCTCGGATTGAGTTCGGCTTTCGACTCGATATCGATGGGCGAAACCTATTATCTCAGGCCCCGCAGGAGCCCGACGATTCCCTGCAGCACCTGCTGAAACGACCGCGCCCGACTCCGGCCGCCATTGCTATCGGCCGTTGCCTGACACCAGGCGCACGATGGCTGCAGCCATCGCGTAATCCTTCGGGCCAGCGACGGCGAAGCCGCCGGAATGTTTCGATTCCAGAAGATCGTAGACATCCGGCGACATCGATCTGAGATTGATGAGAAAACATGGTGAGCCGCCGTTTGGCTTCGGGATCGAGATCGCTGCGGACGGCATAGGGACCATACCGCAGCAGGCCGGACGTCCACACGACCTGAAGTGCTGCTTTCGAAAGGCCTGCCATTTCCAGCCTGGCGACCGTGCCGCCCGCAACATCCGGCTGGCCATCGGCCACCGCCGGCATCCAGCCGAAGATGGCATCGGCCTCGCCATCGACCAGCATCGTTTCAGCCGCCGCAGCCGAATTGGCGTGCGTCAGAAATGGCGCATCCTTGGCGATCTTGACGCCTTCGGCGGCCAGCCCGGCAAGCGGCAAAAGAGAACCGCCGACACTGTCCGGAGGCACCATGGCGACCGATGTGCCTCCATCGCGGCCAGATCTGGGACCTTGCCGTCCCGCGTCAGCAAGACGGATCGGATGCCGATCACGCCGTCGGAATCGACAGGCGCCACAAGAGGCTCGACGCATTCGCAACGTTCGGATGCGATGGCGTAGCGGTCGTCGAATAGACCGCATATTCGATGTGGGCGTTGGCTTGCGCCTCGATCAGCGCGGCGTAGTCGCGGGAAACGACAAACTCCACCTTCATGCCGAGCGCCTTGGTGTAGGCGTCCGTCAACAGCGCCAGACCCGGAACGGTGTTGCCGGCGCCGGGCTCGGCCGACGATGCCGACACGAAACGTGCCGATGTCATCCCGCCAATCGGCGCGCACTGGGTTTTACCAGGCCGCACCCAGCAGAGTCATGATAGCTGCGGAGGCCTTCAAGGCATGCCTCATGTGAGTTCCCCGCTGGTTTTCGTCGATCCACGCCGATGCCGGCATTTCGCCACATCTCAACTATCGCGCCAAGCCGTCTGCTTCCGAATTGCCAATGGCGGCGCGGCCCCCTATGTCTGGGCGGACAGACAAACGATAATAATGAATCCCTGCAATGGCGCGCGCCTTCCTTTTTGTTCTCGATTCCTTCGGCATCGGCGGCGCGGCCGACGCTGAGCGCTATGGCGACACCGGTTCCAACACGTTCGGACACATCGCTAGAGCCTGCGCCGAAGGCCGGGCGGATCGCGAGGGGCTGCGCAAAGGCCCGCTTTTCGTACCCAACATGCTCTCGCTCGGCCTGGGCCACGCGGCGAAAACCGCGACAGGATTCAGCATCGACAGCGGCGGCGAGGCCCAGCTCGCCTCCGCCTTCCATGGCGCGGCGCAGGAGATTTCGAGCGGCAAGGACACGCCATCGGGCCATTGGGAAATCGCCGCCTTGCCGGTTCGCTTCGACTGGGGCTATTTCCCGGACACGGTTCCCGCCTTTCCAGCCGAACTGACCGAAGCGATCATCCGCGAAGGAGAGGTGCCGGGCATTCTCGGCAATTGCCATGCCCCCGGTACCGAGATCATCGAGCGTTTCGGGGAGGAGCATATCCGCACCGGCAAGCCGATCTGCTACACGTCGGTCGACTCCGTCCTGCAGATCGCCGCGCACGAAGTTCACTTCGGCCTGGAACGGCTCTACGAATTCTGCAAGGTGGTGCGCAGGCTGGTCGATCCGCTGAACATCGGACGGGTG
>NZ_RZSX01000968.1:0-2226 GCF_004023105.1 Mesorhizobium sp. M5C.F.Ca.IN.020.32.2.1
AGCGGGTAGTGCGTCCAGTAGAAGGCGTCCGACTGGTACATGTCGGTCAAAAAATTCTGCGCCTCGGCGATCTTTCCGTCCTTGATGCGAAACATCAGGGCGTAGAGTTGGTCGATCTTGGGACCTGAGCCGACGTTCGACCAGCCGCGATGGATGTCGACGACGAGGTCGCCCTGCGCCTGGAAGAAGATTGGCTCGGCCCTGAATTTGCCATCGGCCAGGCCACGGAAGAAGGCGACCACTTCCTCCGGCCCGCGCTTGTCGCCGGCCAGCGGATGATGGCCCGGAATGCGCCAGACGATGTCTGGCGCGAGGAAGGGCCGGACGGCCTCCGGGTTCCCGGTCGCATAAGCTGCGTAATAGTCCTTGATCAGCTGGATGTTGCGGTCTTCCTGCGGACCGCCGTTCGCGGGAGCGGCAGACACCGCCAGGAGAGCGCCGGCGGCAAGCGAAGCGAGCCTGGTCATCGATCCTGTCTCCTTGCCTTTCGAGCCGTCGCAACGGCGAGGCTAGACCCAGCATGAGGCTTTTTCTTCACCGGAAAAACCCGTATAGTTCGACAAGGCTATTTGGAATAACCTCATAATGCGCCTCGACCAGTTCAGCGGCATCGTCGCCTTCGTGAAGGTAGCGGAGGCCAGGAGCTTCACCCGCGCCGCCTCCGAACTCGGCGTCGCTCCGGCCTCTTTGAGTGAGGCGGTCAAGGGGCTCGAGGAGCGTCTGGGGGTGCGGCTTCTCAACCGCACGACCCGCAGCGTTGGCCTGACCGAAGCCGGCGCCCACTACCTCGACCACGTGCGCCCGGCGGCCGAAGAGATCCGGGCGGCTGGCGCGGCGCTGCGCGAGACCCGCGACCGCCCCGCCGGCACACTGCGCCTGAGCCTGCCATGGATCGCCGCACCACTGCTGATCGAGCCGCTGATGGGGCCGTTCATGGACGCTTACCCGGAGGTGCGGCTTAGCCTGATCTTCGACGACAATTTCGTCGATATCGCCGCTCAGGGCTTCGATGCCGGTCTGCGGATCGGCGAGCTTCTCGAGAAGGATATGATCGGCGCGCGTCTGGGCGGGCCGCTCCAGACCGTCGTGTTGGGGAGCCCGGACTATCTGGCGCGTAACGGTACGCCGAAGCGGCCCGCCGACCTCGCCGCCCACCGCTGCATCGCCTTCGCCTTCACCCGCACCCGCGCCATCTCGCCCTGGGAGTTCGTCGTGGACGGACGCCAAGTCGAGTTCACGCCCGACGCACGTCTGGTCGTGAACACACTTCCGCTCTGCATCACCGCCGCCGCGCAAGGGCTTGGCCTAGCCTTTGCCGTCGAAGGCCTCGCTGCGCCGCTTCTCGCCTCAGGCGCGCTGGTCAAGGTGCTGGAGCCTTTCTGTCCCACCTACGAACCGCTCCACCTCTATTATCCCAGCCGCCGCCTCGTCCCGCCCAAGCTGCGGGCCTTCATCGATTTCGTGCGCGCGAACGCTCACAATTTGCGGATCTGATGCGCCGCCGCGAAACCAGCCACGGCGCATATCGGCGAGCCGGTCCGCCTCACCCCCAGGTGCCAACCAACTGCCTAGTGGCGGCGTTGAGGCGATTGAAGGCGTTGATCAGGGCAATCTGGACCACCAGGGCGGCAAGCGCCTTCTCGTCATAATGCCGGGCGGCCTCGTCCCAGATCGTGTCGGGCACCGGGTCGGGCCGGTCGCAGAGCCGGGTTGTTGCCTCGGCAAGCGCAAGAGCCGCGCGTTCGGCGTCGGTGAAGTAAGGCGTCTCCCGCCAGGCGGACACGGTGAAGACGCGCTCATCTTTTTCGCCGGCCTTCTTCAATTCACGCGCATGCATGTCGATACAGACGCTGCATCCGTTGATCTGGCTGGCGCGCAAATGGACGAGCTTGCGCGTCACGTAGGGCAGGTCAGCCGTTTCCGTCGACTTGTCCAGCGCGAGCAGCGCCTGCAGGGCGCCGGGAATGAGAAGCACAGGGTTTTTCAGTCTTGCTTGCATCGTGGTCTCCTTGTTTGCCGATCCCGATGCCAGTCATCCGGGATCGGCGCCCTGTCTGCCAAATCAATAACTAGATAGCTATGGATTTACCCATAACTCTGAAGTTATGAATATGTCAAGCAGGAAATTGGCGGCAATGCAAACGGCAACGACCTGTCGCGCGTTGAGCCAATAGTTCCGGCTTTCGCTACAAGGAGCCCGATGCTAGGGCATGACCAACTCGAATT
>NZ_RZSX01000969.1:0-2220 GCF_004023105.1 Mesorhizobium sp. M5C.F.Ca.IN.020.32.2.1
GTCGAGAATCTCCTTGTTTTTCGATTTCTTCAGCGCTTGCATGGCCGCCTCGACGTCAAGCACGCCGGCTGTGTAGGCGATGTGGGCGATCTGCGGGTCGCTCGGCTTATCGGAGGCTTGCGCCAACGTTGCTGTGCTGAGCAGGAAAAGCGCTGCCAGTGCGGTGGTCGATCGAATAAACATGACGTTCTCCTTCGCCCGGATGCGAATGGCTCCGGGCATTTCCAGTTGACGATGATTGGATGCCGGGCGGGGGCAAACGTTCCCGGGAATTCGGGAAAAATCAGTCTGTAAAGCCAAGCCGCTGCATCACCCCGGCGGTCAGCCGTTCACACCGGCGGCCGGCGAAGGGGAAGGCATCGAGCAGCACCGGGCCGATCTGATCGTCCAGCGCCTTGCGGACGAGGGCGCGGGCGCGGTGCAGCCGGGTCTTGACGGTTTCAGGCCGCACATCAAGCAATTCTGCGGTCTCGTCTATGCTAAGACCCTCGATCACCCGCGCCACGAATACTGTCCGGTAGACATCGGGAAGGCGATCGGTCGCCCGTTCGACAAGCTCGAGGATCTGCCGTTGCGCCATCGTCCGCTCCGGATCATCGCTGGGATTAAGGGGAAACTTGATGATTTCGGCTTGTAGACTTTGCGGCATCGCTACCGTTCGCCGCCTTTTGCGCAAACGCCCAAGCGCCTCATTGATGACGATGCGCGACAGCCATGTGGCGAGAGAGGATTCGCCGCGAAAATCCCCGAGTTGGGCAAAGGCCCTGACATAGGCCTCCTGCACGATGTCCTCAGCCTCGCTGTCGTTGCGGACGACGCTGCGGGCGATACGATAGAGCCGCTGGTTGTGCATCTTGATAATCGTGCGGAAGGCTCCGCCTTCGCGTGCCAGGGCGCGGCCGACAAGCTGCATCTCGCCAGATGCGGCGGGCATGACGGTCGCAGCCGTGAGCGGTTTCCTCATCGCGAGCCAATCTCCTGACCGGAAGCAAATCCTCCGATCGAAACATTGGACGGGCTAACCGAGAAAAGGTTCCCGAACATTTTTCCCGGCGGCCCGACTACGCTACCGCTTCGACCAGCAGCTTGTCTGCAGCTTGCGCGCGCCGTTGCGGCCAGCAGATGATCAGGCCGAGGATGCGCCTGTTGGAAGACCCTGCCGTCGCTCAAGCAGCCGCCGCCGCAGCGAGGCCGCGCGCCAGATCGGCTTTCAGGTCGTCGACGTCTTCAAGTCCGATCTGCAAGCGGATGAGCGGGCCGTCATAAGGGCCCTTGGCGACGACGCGGTCGCCGAGGAAGACCGGCACGGCAAGGCTCTCATAGCCGCCCCAGGAATAGCCAAGGCCGAATATCCTGAGCGCGTCGAGGAAGGCATGCTGCTGTTTCTGGCCGCCGCCAGCAAGGACGATCGAAAAAATGCCGCTCGAGCCGCAGAAGTCGCGCTTCCAGAGAGCGTGATCGGGGTGGCTGGCAAGCGCTGGATGCAGCACGCGCGCCACGCCCGGCTGGCCCTCCAGCCAGCCGGCGATGGCCAGTGCGCTGCGCTGATGGTGGTCGAGGCGCACACCCATGGTGCGCAGGCCGCGCAGCACCTGATAGACATCGTCCGGCCCAGCGCAGCAGCCCATCGTGTAGAACGTCTCGCAAAGCTGTTTCCAGCAGGCCTTGTTGGCCGACGCGGTGCCGAGCAGCACATCGGAATGGCCAGCCGGGTATTTCGTCGCCGCATGAATCGAGATGTCGACGCCGTGGTCGAGCGGGCGGAAGTAGAGCGGCGTCGCCCAGGTGTTATCCATCATGACGATCGCGCCTGCCGCGTGTGCCGCGCTGGCGATGGCCGGTATGTCCTGCACCTCGAACGTGTTGGAGGCCGGCGATTCGGTGAACACGACCCTGGTGTTGGGCTTGATCAGCGCCGCTATACCGGCACCGACATGCGGATCGTAGTACTCAACCTCGACGCCCAGCCGTTTCAGCATCGTGTCGGCGAAATTGCGGGTCGGGTGATAGACGGAATCGACGATCAGGACATGGTCGCCCGCCGACAGGAAGGCGAGCAGCGGGACCGTCACCGCCGCCAGGCCCGAGGGCACCAGGATCGTGCCGGCCGAGCCTTCGAGCGCGTCGATCGCGCCGGCAAGCGCGTCGGTGGTCGGCGTGCCGCGCGTGCCGTAGGTGTATTTCTGGCTGCGTGCCGCCATCGTCGCCGCGTTGGGATAG
>NZ_RZSX01000096.1:0-11200 GCF_004023105.1 Mesorhizobium sp. M5C.F.Ca.IN.020.32.2.1
CGTCAAGGACGGCGTGCGCATCCTCTCGGACGGCGACATCAAGTCGAAGCTCGCCTTCGACGTGGCCGGCGCCTCCAAGGCTGCCATCGAGAAGATCGAAAAGGCCGGCGGTTCGGTGAAGCTGCCGGAAAAGGCAGCCGCCGAGTAACGGCGATTTGAAGCGCGATCGGCAAGAGTGAGACACGTTTCGCTTTGGATTGCGCTTTGATCCGATCAATATGGCGGCCGCATCAACGCGGCCGCTTGCATGTTTGCAGTCCGGAGCTTATCTCGTGAGCTTCGGTGACACGCGCCGCCTGAGTTGCGGGCCATCGAGCGTGACCAAGCGGAGAATCAGGCATGGCTTCGGCTGCTGAACAACTAGCCTCGAATCTGAATTTCTCGGCCTTCGCCAAGGCGGAGGATCTGAAGAAGCGCATCTGGTTCACCATCGGCGCGCTGCTCGTCTACCGCCTCGGCACCTATATCCCGCTGCCCGGCATCAATCCCGACGCTTTCGCCCAGGCCTTCTCGTCGCAGAGCAAGGGCGTGCTTGGCATGTTCAACATGTTCGCCGGCGGCGCCGTCGAGCGCATGGCGATCTTTGCCCTCGGCATCATGCCCTATATCTCCGCTTCCATCATCATGCAGCTGATGACCTCGGTCATCCCGACTCTGGAGGCGTTGAAGAAGGAAGGCGAACAGGGCCGCAAGGTCATCAACCAGTATACCCGCTACGGCACCGTGCTATTGGCCCTGGTCCAGGCTTACGGCATTGCGGTCGGACTGGAGGGCGGCAACGGCATTGTCAGCGATCCCGGCATGTTCTTCCGCATCTCGACCGTCATCACGCTGGTCGGCGGCACCATGTTCCTGATGTGGCTGGGCGAGCAGATCACCGCCCGCGGCATTGGCAACGGCATTTCGCTGATCATCTTTTCCGGTATCGTCGCCGGCCTGCCGCAAGCCATCTCCGGTACGCTGGAACTTGGCCGCACCGGCGCGCTGTCGACCGGCCTGATCCTGGCGATCATCGTTCTCGCCGTCGTCGTCATCGCGCTGATCGTGTTCTTCGAGCGCGCCCAGCGGCGCTTGCTGATCCAGTATCCGAAGCGCCAGGTCGGCAACCGCATGTTCCAGGGCGACACATCGCACCTGCCGCTCAAGCTCAACACGGCTGGCGTCATTCCGCCGATCTTCGCTTCGTCGCTGCTGTTGCTGCCGGCGACGGTCGCCGGCTTCTCGCAGACGACCAACATGCCAGCCTGGGCCAGCACCGTCCTGGCGGCACTCGGCCATGGCCAGCCGCTCTACATGGCGTTCTATGCGGCGATGATCGTGTTTTTCGCCTTCTTCTATACGGCGATCGTCTTCAACCCGAAGGACACCGCCGACCAGCTCAAGAAGCATTCGGGTTTCATTCCGGGCTACCGTCCGGGCGAGCGCACCGCCGATTACATCGACTATGTTCTCACCCGCATCACCGTCGTCGGCGCCATCTATCTGGTGCTGGTGTGTCTGCTGCCCGAGTTCCTGATTTCAGCGACTGGCGTACCATTCTACCTCGGTGGCACATCGCTTCTGATCGTGGTCAGTGTAACGCTCGATACGGTGGCGCAGATTCAGGGTCACCTGATCGCGCACCAGTATGAGGGCCTGATCAAGAAGTCGAAGCTGCGCGGGGGGAAAAAGGCCAGATGAGGTTGATATTGCTTGGACCGCCAGGGGCGGGCAAGGGGACGCAAGCACAAAGACTGGTAGAAAAATACGGCATACCCCAACTCTCCACGGGCGATATGCTGCGCGCTGCTGTCCAGGCCGGCACCGAAGTCGGCAAGCGCGCCAAGGCGGTGATGGACGCTGGCGAACTGGTCTCCGACGCCATTGTCAACGCCATCGTGGCCGAGCGTATCGATCAGGCCGATTGTGCCGGGGGATTCATCCTTGACGGATACCCGCGAACTTTGGTGCAGGCGGACGCGGTTGAATCGATGCTCTCGGATCGCGGCCTCACTCTCGACGCTGTCATCGAACTTGTCGTTGACGACAAGGCGCTGGTTGGTCGGATCGGCAGGCGCGTCGAAGAGGCCAAGGCTGCGGGTCTGCCGGTACGCAAGGACGACAACCCGGCGGTGTTCGAAGAGCGCCTGAAGGAGTACTACAAGAAAACGTCGCCGCTGATCGGCTACTACTATGCCAAGGGCAAGCTCAGAGGTGTCGACGGCATGGCCGACATCGATGCCGTGACGCGACAGATCGAAGTGGTGCTCACCGCTGCCACCCACGCGGCGGCAAAGGGAAAATAAACGATTACGCTTGACTGGAGCGGTTCGCTGGGGTATGGCGGCCCGTCTTCCTATCAGGCATGAGGCTTGCTTGCCCGCAAGGGCAAGGCAGCCGCTTTGAACTGGAAACTCCCGCATGGGCCGGCCTCCACCGGACGCGGGGCAACTTTGATAGCGCCGGCTTGCCCGGCCCACATGGAGAAGAGAAGAACATGGCTCGTATAGCCGGCGTCAACATTCCGACCAACAAGCGCGTCGTCATTGCGCTTCAGTACATTCACGGCATTGGCAAGAACTTCGCCCAGGAGATCGTCGACAAGGTCGGCATCCCGGCCGAGCGCCGCGTCAACCAGCTGACGGACGCGGAAGTGCTGCAGATCCGCGAGACGATCGACCGCGACTATCAGGTCGAGGGCGATCTGCGCCGCGAAGTGTCGATGAACATCAAGCGGCTCATGGACCTCGGCTGCTATCGCGGCCTGCGTCATCGCCGCTCGCTGCCGGTTCGCGGCCAGCGCACGCATACCAATGCGCGCACCCGCAAGGGCCCGGCCAAGTCGATCGCCGGCAAGAAGAAGTAAATTAGGGGAATAAGGGAGTAGGGGAGTAAGGCAGTAGGGAACAGCCGAGCGTTTCCCTACTGCCTTACTGCCCTATTCCCCTACTCCCTTACGAAGGTGGAGCCGCTGGCATTACGGCGGTGTAGAGATCAACTGAAAGGACCATCATGGCCAAGGAAGCCACACGTGTTCGCCGTCGCGAACGCAAGAATATTTCGTCGGGCGTTGCTCACGTCAACTCGACCTTCAACAACACGATGATCACCATCACCGACGCGCAGGGCAATTCGATTGCCTGGTCGTCGGCGGGAGCCCAGGGCTTCAAGGGGTCTCGCAAGTCGACCCCGTTCGCTGCCCAGATGGCTGCCGAGGACGTTGCCAAGAAGGCCCAGGAACACGGCATGCGCATGCTCGAGGTCGAAGTCTGTGGGCCCGGCTCCGGTCGTGAATCCGCGCTGCGCGCGCTGCAGGCAGCCGGATTTACCATCACCTCGATACGTGATGTGACGCCGATCCCGCACAATGGCTGCCGCCCGCGCAAGAAGCGCCGCGTCTAAGAATTATCGAACGCCGCGCGAACGCCAGTAGCGTTCCTCCACGGCATTCCAGGTCGCCCGCCACGATTGGATGGTGGCGGGTCAACGGAAGGAAAGCATCATGATCCAGAAAAATTGGCAGGAACTGATCAAGCCGAACAAGATCGAGTTTTCGTCGAAGAAGAAGACGCTGACCACGCTGGTCGCCGAGCCGCTCGAGCGCGGCTTTGGTCTGACCCTCGGCAATGCGCTACGTCGCGTGCTTCTGTCTTCGCTGCGTGGCGCGGCAGTAACTGCCGTGCAGATCGACGGGGTTTTGCATGAATTCTCGTCCATCGCCGGCGTGCGCGAGGACGTGACCGATATCGTCTTGAACATCAAGGAAATCGCCATCCGCATGGAAGGTGACGGCCCCAAGCGCATGGTCGTGCGCAAGCAGGGACCGGGCGCTGTTCTCGCCGGCGACATTCAGACGGTCGGCGACGTCGAGATCCTCAACCCCGACCACGTCATCTGTACGCTGGACGAGGGCGCTGAAATCCGCATGGAGTTCACCGTCGATACCGGCAAGGGCTACGTTCCGGCCGACCGTAATCGTGCTGAAGACGCGCCGATCGGTCTCATCCCGGTCGACAGCCTCTACTCGCCGGTCAAAAAGGTCTCCTACAAGGTCGAGAACACCCGTGAGGGCCAGGTTCTCGACTATGACAAGCTGACCATGACGATCGACACCGACGGTTCGATCTCGGGCGAGGACGCGGTGGCTTTCGCTGCCCGCATCCTGCAGGACCAGCTTGGTCTGTTCGTCAATTTCGACGAGCCGCAGAAGGAAGTCGCCGCCGAGCAGGTGACCGAGCTTGCCTTCAACCCGGCGCTGCTCAAGAAGGTCGACGAGCTGGAGCTTTCGGTGCGTTCGGCCAACTGCCTGAAGAACGACAACATCGTCTATATCGGCGACCTGATCCAGAAGACCGAAGCCGAGATGCTGCGCACCCCGAACTTCGGCCGCAAGTCGCTGAACGAGATCAAGGAAGTCCTGGCGGCGATGGGCCTGCACCTCGGCATGGAAGTGCCGGATTGGCCGCCGGAAAACATCGAAGACCTCGCCAAGCGTTACGAAGATCAATACTGACCGGTGAATTGAGAATGGTGAAATGGTGAATGGTCGCCGGTCGGCGACTTCGGAGAGGTAGAGCCCTTCCATTCACCATTCACTATTGACCATTCACAAAATGAAACAGCCGGGCCAACCGCCCACAACACCAGGAGAAGAGCCATGCGCCACGGATTTAAAGGCCGCCGGTTCGCCCGCAGCATAAGCCATCGCAAGTCGATGTTTGCCAACCTTGCCGTATCGCTCATCGAGCATGAGCAGATCCTCACCACCTTGCCGAAGGCGAAGGATCTGCGTCCGATCGTCGAGAAGCTGGTGACGCTCGGCAAGCGAGGCGATCTGCATGCCCGCCGCCAGGTGATTGCCCAGATCGGCAATGAAGGCGTCGTCAAGCGCCTGTTCGACACGATCGCGCCGCGCTACGCCACCCGCAACGGAGGCTATCTGCGCATCATGAAGGCGGGCTTCCGCCACGGCGACAATGCCGCCATGGCGGTCATCGAGTTCGTCGATCGCGACACCTCGGCCAAGGGCGCCGGCGACCGTGCCCGCATCGAGGCAGAAGGCACCGACGAAGAAGCCGCGGCCGCATAAGCTTCGGTTTGCGTAAAGAGTTCAAAAGGGGCCTGCGGGCCCCTTTTTGCATTCCGGAATGCGGCAGGGAACATTTGCGACCATTTCTGCTCAGCTCAGACCTTATCGCTCAAAATAATCGGATTTCATTGCCTCAGCCTTTCATTTTGCACAATCGTCGGGACAATGGCGCCCGACCCGGAGGATTCGGAATGCGCGTAAAACGGCTGTCTCTTGTTCTATTCTGCGCCTTGATGGCGCTGGCAGTCGCGCCGGCGGCCAGGCAGGCGCTGGCTCAGGACACCAAGGCCGATCCCGGTCTGTCCGATGTGCTGACGGACATGCTGCGCGGCGCCGAAGGCGAAAATGCCACCTCCGGTCCAGACAAGCGTGTTCCGTTCGGCCGCGAGGAGATGCAACTGTCCTTCGCGCCGCTGGTCAAGCAGACGGCGCCAGCCGTGGTCAATGTCTATGCCTCGCAAACGGCCAAGTTGAGGTCGCCCTTCGACGGCGATCCTTTCTTCGAAGAGTTCTTCGGCCGTTCGCAGCCGCGTGCGCAGTCCTCGCTCGGCTCCGGCGTGCTGGTCGATCCGACAGGCATAGTGGTCACCAATTTCCACCTCATCAAGGACGCCGATCAGGTCAAGGTCGCCACCGCGGACGGGCGTGAATTCGACAGCAAGGTGCTGCTCAAGGACGAGACGCTTGACCTCGCCGTGCTCAAGATCTCCTCCGACAAGCCATTTCCGGTCGTCGCCATCGGCGATTCCGACGCGCTCGAGGTTGGCGACCTGTTGTTGGCCATCGGCAACCCTTTCGGTGTCGGCCAGACCACCACCAGCGGCATCGTTTCGGCGCTTGCCCGCAGCCACATCGGCGTTTCCGATTCCAGTTTCTTCATCCAGACCGACGCCGCGATCAATCCCGGCAATTCCGGCGGTGCGCTGATCAACATGGGTGGCCAACTGGTCGGCATCAACACGGCGATCTACAGCCGCAGCGGCGGCTCAATCGGCATCGGCTTTGCCATTCCCTCCAACATGGTTCGCGCGTTTGCCGATGCGGCCAAGGCCGGGCGCGACTTCTTCGAGCGGCCCTATATCGGCGCCGAATTCGAGCGCGTGACGCCGCAGATCGCCGAATCGCTCGGTCTGGAGACCCCGACCGGGGCGCTGGTTTCGTCCGTCGAAGAAGCAGGGCCGGCGGCCACGGCGGGGCTCAAGCCCGGCGATGTCGTGCTGTCGCTCAACGGCACGCCGGTCGAGAGCATCGAGGCGCTAGATTACCGGATGGCGACGCTGTCGATCGGCACCAATGCCAGCTTCGGCGTCCTCAGCAAGGGCCAGCAAGCGACGATGGAGATTGCGCTGGAGCGCGCGCCGGAAGGTGCAAAACTCGCGGAAGTGACACTGCGCGGTCGCAGCCCGTTTTCCGGTGCCAAGGTTGCGGAGCTGTCGCCTCGGCTCGCCCAGCGGCTCGGCATGCGCACGGATGTCAAGGGTGTTACGGTGGTCGACATCAATCGCGGCTCGCCCGCAGCCGATTTCGGCTTCCAGCCGGGCGACATCGTTCGCGAGGTCAATGGCTTGACCATCGATACCGCCGCGACACTGGAACAGGCAGCCATGGAAGAGACGCGCTGGTGGCGCTTTACCGTCGAGCGCGGCGGGCAGATACTGCGCCAGGTGTTGCGTTACTGAGCCCGAGCGTCGATCCTTCGGACGAGATCGCGCTCCAACGAAACGAAGTGCATGGCCGATCTGTTCAGTGTCGATGAACCGGAAATGGCGCCGCCCGGCAGGCCGCTGGCCGACCGGCTGCGCCCGAAGAACCTCGGCGAGGTCGTTGGCCAGGAGCATCTGACCGGGCCCGACGGCGCACTGACGCGGCTGATCGGCTCCGGCTCGCTCGGCTCGATGATCTTCTGGGGGCCGCCCGGGACGGGCAAGACCACGGTCGCGCGGTTGCTTGCCGGAGAAACCAGCCTTGCCTTCCAACAGATATCGGCGGTGTTTTCCGGTGTCGCCGACCTGAAGAAAGTGTTCGAGGCGGCGAAGCTGCGCCGCTCCAACGGCCATCAGACGCTGCTCTTCGTCGACGAGATCCATCGCTTCAACCGCGCCCAGCAGGACAGTTTTCTGCCTGTCATGGAAGACGGCACCGTCGTGCTGGTTGGCGCCACCACCGAGAACCCGTCCTTCGAACTGAACGCGGCGCTTCTATCCCGCGCGCGCGTGCTGGTCTTCCATTCGCTCGGTGAGGACAGCATCGCAAAACTGCTGGCGCGTGCCGAGGAGACCGAGGGCAGGGCGCTGCCGCTCGACGACGAGGCGAGGGCGATGCTCATCCGCATGAGCGATGGCGATGGCCGCGCGGCGCTGACGCTGGCCGAAGAGGTCTGGCGCGCCGCCAAGTCAGGCGAGGTGTTCGGCGCCGAGGGCCTGCAGCGCATCGTCCAGCGCCGCGCTCCGATCTACGACAAGGGCCAGGACGGCCACTACAATCTGATATCGGCGCTGCATAAATCGGTGCGCGGCTCCGACCCGGACGCCGCCCTCTATTATCTCGCCCGCATGTTCGACGCCGGCGAGGATCCGCTCTATCTCGGCCGCCGGCTGGTGCGCATGGCGATGGAGGATATCGGACTGGCAGACCCGCAGGCGCTGGTCATCGCCAATGCCGCCAAGGATGCCTACGACTACCTGGGCTCGCCAGAGGGCGAGCTCGCCTTCGCCGAGGCCACCGTCTATCTCGCCAGCGCGCCCAAATCCAACGCCGTCTACACCGCCTTCAAGGCCGCCACTCAGGCGGCGAAGGAGTTCGGCTCGCTGCTGCCGCCCAAACACATCCTCAACGCGCCGACCAAGCTGATGAAAGACGAAGATTACGGCGCCGGCTACCGTTACGACCACGACGAGCCGGACGCTTTTTCCGGACAGGATTATTTTCCGGAAAAGATGGGCCGCCGCACATTCTATGATCCGCCGGAGCGCGGTTTCGAGCGTGATATCAGGAAACGACTCGACTATTGGGCGAAGCTGCGCGGCGAGCGGCAAAAGTAGGCTCGCGCGGCCTGCGGTCTCTTGAGACCAAGAAGGCCGGAGGTGCCTGACACCGTAGCTTGACCGGCAAGAGGGAGCATGATGTATCATCTGTTGCTTGTCTGTCTTGGCGGCGCGATCGGCGCAATGGCCCGCTTCTTCCTGTCCGGCTTCGTCGCCCGCCGGGTCGGCGAGACCTTTCCCTGGGGCACAATGGTCGTCAACGTTTCGGGGGCATTTGCGATCGGTGTCGTTGCGCATGCGGTGGCGCGCGAGAGCATGCCCGCCATCTGGGCCTTTGCCGCAACCGGCGGCCTCGGCTGCTACACCACGGTTTCCTCCTTTAGCCTGCAGACGCTGGCACTGGCGCGTGAGGGCGAATGGCTGCGCGCCGGTGGCAATGTGCTGCTTTCGGTCTTTCTGAGCCTCGGTGGCGTGACGCTGGGCTTTGCTGCAGGAAGTCTTCTGATTGGCAGTGGGGCGCCATGAGCAGCCCGCGGAAGCTCCGCTCCGGCGGGACGGACACCGCCGCAGCAGAGCATGCGGCGCGCCTCATTAGCTGGCGCAAAACGAACGAAGCGGTTCGAATCTATGCGACCGTGGCCGCAGGCAGCATGATCGGCGGCGTGCTGCGGGCGCTTGCCTCGCTGACGAGCACTGCCCTGTGGGGCAATGGATTCCCATTCGGCACGCTCCTCGTGAATATTGTCGGCTCATTCCTCATCGGCTTCTACGCGACATTGACGGGGCCGGATGGCCGCGCCTTCGCCAGCCCGTTGCAGCGCCACTTCTTCATGACCGGCTTCTGCGGTGGCCTGACAACCTTCTCCGCCTTCAGCCTTGAAACGCTCACCCTCGCGCAAAGCGGGAAGCTTATGGCGGCTGCGGCCAATATCGCGATCTCCGTGGTAACGTGGCTTGCCGCCGTCTGGCTTGGCCACATCCTTGCAGTGCGCCTCAACCGGCTGAGAGGATCCAGGCAATGAAGATACCAAGACAGGCGCAGTTGCTGCGCATATTCATCGGCGAGAACGACAGGGCAGACGGCCGTCCGCTGTATGAGGCGATTGTGCTGAAGGCCCGCGAAATGCAGATTGCCGGCGCTACCGTCCTGCGCGGGGCGATGGGGTTCGGCCATTCCAGTCGGCTTCACACCACGAAGATCCTCCGTCTGTCGGAGGATCTGCCCCTTGTGATCGAGATCGTCGATGACGAGGAAAAGATAGCCGCTTTCCTGCCCGTCCTTGAAACAATCATGACAAGTGGTTTGATCACACTGGAGAAAGTTCAGGTTCTGCAATATGGAACCGATAACGAATGATCGAGTGAGGTTGTGGGTGCCGGTGAATGCCGTTGCATGCCCGCGAAACGGCGATTGGAATTATGGCAGGCGTAGAACAGATCACGGTGGAGGCCGGCGAGGCGGGTATGCGGCTCGACCGCTGGTTCAAGACCCATTTTCCGGGGCTTGGCTTCGGCCATCTGCAAAAACTGCTGCGTTCCGGCCAGATCCGTGTCGACGGTGGCAGGGTGAAGGCTGATACCCGCGTCGAGCCGGGCCAGATGGTCCGCATCCCGCCGCTCGAAGTGGACAAGAAGGGCGAGAGCCCGCTTACCGGTCACTCGATCCGCAACCAGGGCGACGCCGACGTTCTGGCCAAGATGCTGATCCATGAAGATCCGAAAGTCTTCGTCTTCAACAAGCCTGCAGGCCTTGCCGTTCAGGGTGGCTCGGGTGTCACCCGCAATGTCGACGACATGCTGGAAGCCTGGCGCAACCAGAAAGGCGAGAAACCGCGTCTGGTGCACCGGCTCGACCGCGACACGTCAGGCGTGCTGGTCGTCGCCCGCACCAGGCTCGCCGCCATGAAGCTTGCCGAGGCGTTCCGGGCGCGTGAGACCAAGAAGACCTATTGGGCGCTGGTCAAGGGCGTGCCGCCGAAGCGCGAGGACAAGATCTCGACCTGGCTGATCAAGGAGGCGACGCCCGACGGCGACCGCGTGCGCGTCGCCAAGCATGGCGAAAAGGGCGCCGACCACGCGGTGTCTTATTACCGGATCGTCGAACAGGCGGCGCAGACCCTGTCCTGGCTGGAAATGGAACCCTATACCGGCCGTACCCACCAGCTTCGCGTCCATGCCGCTCACATCGGCTGCCCGATCATCGGTGATCCCAAATATTTCGAGGCCGACACCAATTGGGATTTCCCCGGCGGCATGCAGAACCGCTTGCATCTGCACGCGCGCCGCATCGTCATCCCGCATCCCGACAAGGGTCTTATCGTTGTCACCGCACCGATGCCGCCGCATATGCGCCAGAGCTGGAACCTGCTCGGCTTCGACGACGCCAGCGCCGAGGACTAGGTCCAGTGGGTATCGCTACCGATACACTCGACCGCCGCGACAGGGTCGACGTAGCGGCCGCCGCCATCATGGTCGGACTGACGTTTTCCTGGGGGCTGAACTACGTCGCCGCCAAGATCTCCTATGCCGGCTATGATCCCGTTTTCCTGTCGATGGCACGGTCGGTCATTGGCGGGCTGTGCGTTCTCGCCTGGTGCCGCTGGCGCGGCATTGAGCTTTTTACCCGCGACGGATCCTTTGTCGCCGGCATTCTGGCAGGCGCGCTTTTTGGTCTCGAGTTCCTGTTTCTCTATGTCGGGCTCGAACAGACGACCGTCGCGCGCAACACCTTGCTGGTCAACACCATGCCGTTCTGGGTGCTGGTCGGCGGGCATTTCCTGCTGGACGAACGCATCACCGTGCGCCGACTCGTCGGCCTTCTGCTCGCATTCGCTGGATTGGTCGCGGTGTTCTCCGATCAGTTGAGCGCCGATAATGGCGCGACACTGACCGGTGATCTGCTCAGTCTCGGCGCCGGCATACTCTGGGCCCTGACCTACATCGTCATCAAGCGGACGAAATTGGCGGAAACGAGCGCCGAGAAATTGCTGCTTTATCAACTGGCCGGCGCTGCCGTGGTAGGCGCCTTGGTGCTGCCTTTCGCCGGGCCGCCTGTCCGCGACTTCGCCGCTTTGCCGACCTTGGCTCTGCTATTTCAGGCGGTCTACATCGTCGCCTTCACCTATGTGCTATGGTTCTGGCTCTGTCT
>NZ_RZSX01000970.1:0-2213 GCF_004023105.1 Mesorhizobium sp. M5C.F.Ca.IN.020.32.2.1
CCTTTGGGGCGCTGCCAGCCTGATCCTGGCGTGCCTCGTCGCGGCCGGCGGCTATTTCTCCCTCCGTCCGTTTTCTCCGGATCGCGGCAAGTATTCGGTCAGGGGCATCGACGTTTCCCATCACCAGCGGCAGATCGACTGGCAGCGTGTTGCCGCCGACGATGTTGCCTTCGCCGTCATCAAGGCAACCGAGGGCGGCGGCCACGTCGATGATGCCTTCGACGCCAATCTGCGCGAGGCCCGCGCGGCTGGTTTGGCAGTCGGTGCCTATCATTTCTTCACCTTCTGCAGGCCTGGCGCCGATCAGGCGAAGAATTTCATCTCCGTCGTGCCGCGCGATCAACCGCTGCTGCCGCCGGTGGTGGATATCGAATTCGTCGGCAATTGTCCGCGGCGGCCATCGCCCGAAGAATTGAATGTCGAACTCTCGGCTTTCCTCGGCCCTGTCGAGGCAGCTTTCGGCAAAACGGCGATCCTCTATGTGACCGACGAGGCCGCACGGGCCTACGCCGGCCAGATCGTCGGTCGCCCGCACTGGGTTCGTTCACTGGCGCTGTGGCCAGGTCATGACGACTGGATCTATTGGCAGTACCACGACAGCGGTCGCGTCGACGGCGTCAGCGGCGATGTCGATCTGAATGTCCTTCAGGGCGGGCAGGAGAAATTGGCCGAGCTGTTTGCGCCTCCGCCCGAATCCAGCTCTCGAGAAACGCCGCTATATCCCTAAAGACGTTGACAAACATCTCTTCGGTCAGGACGCCGGTGTTGGTGTTGTAGCGCGAGCAATGGTAGCTGGAGAACAGCGTGACGCCATTGGTTTGCTGCTGCCCGCCGTGCTTGAACGGATAAGCAGCAACACGTTGGCCGAGCGCCCGCACCGTCGACTGGTGCGCGATCGAGCCCAGCGCCAGTACGGCGCGCAGGTTCTTGAACCGCGCGATCGTCGGCACCAGGAACGTCCGGCAGGTGGCAATCTCGGCGCCGACCGGCTTGTTGTCCGGCGGCACGCAGCGCACCGCATTGGTGATCGCCGTGCCGACAAGCTCCAGCCCGTCATCGGGCCGCGCCTTGAATTGGCCGCGCGCAAAGCCGTGCGCGATCAGCGTGTTGTAGAGGAGGTCGCCGGCATAGTCGCCGGTAAAGGGACGTCCGGTGCGGTTTGCACCGCGCAGGCCCGGCGCCAGTCCGACGATCAGCAGCCGCACCGCATCCTCGCCCTCGGGCGGAAGGAAGGTCGGCACCGGCGCATTGAACCAGGACGGCTCGCGCTGCCGCCATTGCGCGATAAAATCGTGCAGCCGCGGGCAGAGCGGGCAGTCGCGATCGGGCTCTGGGGAGGCGACCAAGGGGGCGGTCAAGATCCCCGCCGTCAAAAATCGTCCTCGTCGACTTCAGCCGGCTCGGGCCGGCGCACCGGCCGCTCGGAGGGATCACGGCCGACTTCGTTCTTCAGCGTCATCAGATCGATGAAATGGTCGGCCTGGCGGCGCAGGTCGTCGGAGATCATCGGCGGCTGCGATGCCATGGTCGAGACGATCGACACCTTGCGCCCGCGCCGCTGCAGCGCCTCGACCAGTGTGCGGAAATCGCCGTCGCCGGAAAAGATGACATAATGGTCGACGACATCGGCAAGTTCCAACGCATCGACGGTCAATTCGATGTCCATATTGCCCTTAATCTTGCGGCGGCCGGTCGAGTCGGTGAATTCCTTGGCCGGCTTTGTTACTACCTTGAAACCGTTGTAATCGAGCCAGTCGATCAGCGGCCGGATCGAGGAGTATTCCTGATCCTCGACCAGCGCGGTGTAGTAGTATGCACGCAGCAGGTAGCCGCGTTTCTGGAAGCTCGACAAAAGCCTGCGGTAGTCGATATCGAAGCCGAGCGCGCGCGACGTGGCGTAAAGATTGGCACCGTCGATGAAAAGAGCGATTTTTTCACGAGGGTCGAACATGGAAATATTCCTTTTCGAAAATAAGCGGTCGTCTTAATGCGCGTGACTATCGGTCGGCTTGAAATAACCGGCTGACCTTCGTCATTCGAGATAACGCCGGTTTTACGGCAATCCAAGGGTATGATGCTGTATAGCAAGCAATTGTGATCGGTGCCGTATCGTCGCAGGCGGCGCCCCCAGACTCGCCTTGGCCCGGCCTTAGTCCGCCCCTGACCTGGCCCCGGACTTGGCCCCAGACCTGAGATTGCCAAAAAGCTTGTAT
>NZ_RZSX01000971.1:0-2213 GCF_004023105.1 Mesorhizobium sp. M5C.F.Ca.IN.020.32.2.1
TGACCGGGGAGGGCTGGCATTCGCCGCCTGGTTACCCGCCCGACATCGAGCAGAAGATCCTTGCCGGCCGGCTTGACGACGCGGGCAAGACCGGGCACCGCACGCGGCTGCTGAGGTTTGCGCCGGGCGCCTATACGACGGTGCCGTTCGTGCATGACTACTGGGAAGAGATCTATCTCTTATCGGGAGATCTCATCGTCGGCGGATCTTCAGCCAACGAGCCGTCGCTGAGTTTTGCCCCGAACACCTACGCTTGCCGGCCGCCTGGCGTCTATCACGGTCCGTTCCGGTCGCATACCGGGTGCCTGCTGCTCGAGCTTCACTATTACGAGACTTAACTTTGCTCGAACGATGTCCGCGCCCAAGCATGCGCCGCCGAGCCCTACAATGTCTGGTAATAGCGGGTCTCTGACGTTCCTAATGTCTGCTGCGGGTCACCGACCATAAAGGGGTGGCTGCGGGTCAGCCCCGCCTGGATCAACATGAGGTTCTGGGGGCCGAGGGAAAAGATAAGCCCGAGGCCGAACACGAAGCCGGATTCCGCTGCCGGCGACAACAGGGCGTCGGCTGTCATGTGACGCCACCTGGCTTTTTCGGTCCCGCACCCTTCTGCATCTGCCGCCTCCCACGCGACGTAGGATGGGCGGCAGGCGCATATGGATCGCTACGGCAAAGCCGGCAGTCCCGCTCCCAGGTTCACGGTTCGAGGACCGGACCTGGATTGACAGCTAGACTGCGGCACACGGATCGATTGTTCAAACAGCTCGTGCTGCACGCACCCAATCGAGTCTTGCGGCGGGAACAAGGCCGTAATTGTAAAAATTGATACCGTCGACGTCCGGCGCCAGCGCCGGTTTCACCTTGGCGGCGAGGATTCCAGGGCCCGCCATTTCGGGATAGAAGAGCCGATAGCCGGCGCCGAGGAATTTCTCTGCTCCGAGCGCGGTACGGCCGGCCGCCATCAGGCCTGCGACATCGCCGGCCTGCATGTCGTAGGCACACAGGATCGCCCCGTCACAGACCTTGCCGAGCGCTGCCAGATCGCAGCCGCCGAGCCAGCCGTCTTTGAGGTCGATGATGAGGACACGTGTCTCCGGGTCGGCAACCTCGCGCAGCTCGGCGACAAGACTGGTCACCGGCTCGAACCGCCACAACAGATAGGCATGGAGTTGCGGCCAGGGCAGAAAAGTGTCGAGGCCACTTGCGGCAAATTCTGGAAAGCGCCGTTCAGGAACCGCGCGCTCGCACGCCTCGGCAATCCACTGCTTGACGAGCTCACGCGCCGCCTCGCCTTCGATGCCGGCACCGGCCGCACGCGCGAGGCAGGACGGACAGAAGCACAGCGACAGAAGGAAATCGTCTTCCGGCGTCAGCCCGACACCGTCCTTCTCGTGATGGTATTCATGGGCAAAGCCCATGAAGGACGGGCTTTCAAGTTCGATTCTGTCCGGCTTGTAAGTATGCGTGATATCCGCGGCCAGCGCGCGGACGTAGGCGCGAGCATCCGGATGCGATGGGCAGAGATTGTAATAATTGGGGTCGCCAAAGGCGTTGCGGGTGACGGCCTGCGGATAAAGCATGCCGAGGCGGGTATTGTGCAGGCAGACCGTCCAGCACGACACCTGGAGGCCGCCTGCCTCGCGCCGTTGGACAAGTTCGGCCAGAACGTCGCCACCTTCCGTGATCACGTCCGCCACCTTGGGCTGGATCACGAGATCGGCCCATCGCGCGGTGGTTGGTTTGAAGTAGATCGTGCCGTCCTCCGGGAAATAGGCTTTGCGGCGCGGGCTGCGCGGCTGCAGGAACCGGCCGGCATGATAGGAGGTCGCCAAGCTGATCATGTTGAGCCCGGCACGCTCGAACAGATCGCGTTCGACCATCTCCAAGCCCAAATCCTGAACATCCCAGGGATAGGTCCACATCGAAAGCTGCATGAAATATCCTCAGTTTCTGCAATGGCGCCGTGAAGACGCCGATTGGGCTCCCGTCAGCCTTCCACCGGTTCGGCGACTTGCAAGAGGCAGTCTCCCGCCTCGCACATCGTGTGCAGCCGGCGCGAAAGTACGATACCGCTTTCGGCGAAATGCAGGGCTTCCTCGGCAAGATCGAGCCGTTCGAGGTCGTGATACCAGCCGGCCAATTGTCCGGCGGCCACGCCGTCGCCGAGCCTGACGGCGGGTTCAAACCAGCCGCGGCGGGTGGCGTACAGGCCC
>NZ_RZSX01000972.1:0-2212 GCF_004023105.1 Mesorhizobium sp. M5C.F.Ca.IN.020.32.2.1
GTTCTGATCGGGTCGCGATGCCATGGATCCGCAGCGGATCGTCGAGCACGCGAGCGACGGTGGCGCGTGGGTTGAAGGCGGCGAGCGGGTCCTGAAATACCATTTGCAGACGAGCACGCCGGGCGCGCAAGGCAGCGCCGCTCAGGGACAGGAAATCGCCGCCTTCGAACTCGATGCGGCCGGCGTCCGATTCGATCAGTCGCAGCAGCAGCCGCGCGATGGTCGACTTGCCGCTGCCGGAAGGCCCGGCCAGTGCCAGCGTCTCGCCGGGCTCGATGTCGAAGGAAACATCATCGACGGCGGCGATTGTCTTGCCGCCGCGACGATATCGTTTGGTCAGGCCGCAAACAGCCAGCAATGGACGGCTCACCTCGATGCTCCTGCCGGCCGCAGCATTGGTTCGGCGTCGAGGCCGAGATGAGCATCGAGCAGCGCTCTTGTGTAGGCGTGGCGCGGGCCAGCAATGATCTGCGCCGTCGCACCGAGCTCGACCAGCTCGCCGTGCCGGAACACGGCGATGCGCTCGGCCAGCTCGGTGGCCAGCGCGATGTCGTGGCTGACGAACAGCAGCGTCATCCCGTCCTCGGCCACCAATTGTCGGATCAGCGCGACGATCTCGGCCTGCACGATGGTGTCCAACGCGCTGGTCGCCTCATCGGCGATCAGCAGTTTCGGACCTGCCGCGATCGCGCCGGCGATCGCTACGCGCTGCTTCTGGCCGCCGGAAAGCTGGTGCGGATAGGCGCGCAAGGCAGCATCGGGATCGAACAGGCAGACGCGTTCGAGCAGGGTTTTTGCCCAAGCATAGGATTGCGGCCAAGTAAGGCGGAGATGCGTGTGCGCAACTTCCGCGATCTGCTCGCCGACCGACATCACCGGATCGAGGCTGGCCGAGGGGTCCTGGAAGACGAAGCCAATGTCGCGGCCGCCGAGGGGGGTGTGGGTGGACCGGGTAATGAATTCGGATGGCTGGCGTTCTTTCACACCCCCCTCAGAGTGGGGTGCCTTGGCACCAACGGATGGCGACGATGGCAAAAACCAGTCAAGGCAGCCGTCAATCCTGGAGGAAGCCGGCAGCAGCCCGGCGATGGCCAGCGCCAGCGTGCTCTTGCCCGAGCCGCTCTCGCCGATGATGGCGAGGCGCTCGCCGGCGGCGACATCGAGGTTGACATGTTTAAGCGCCGCCACCTCGGCGCCATCGCGGCGATAGCTCACCGTCAAATCGCGGATCGAAAGCAGTGCCGTCACGACAGGCTCCTCCTCATCGCTGTCGTTTCGACGACGCCTTCGCCGGCGAGATAGACGCCGAGCACGGTCAGCACGAGCGCTACGCCCGGAATGATCGACAGGAAGGGCGCGGTGCGCAGCACGGCGCGACCTTCGGCGATCATGCCGCCCCAGGTCATGCGGTTCGGGTCGCCGAGACCGAGGAAGGACAATGCCGCTTCAGTAAGGATCGCCGCGGCGACGATCACCGACGACAATGCCAGCACCGGCGGCAATGCGTTGGGCAGCACTTCGCGAAAGGCGATCTCCAGCGGATGCATGCCGATGACGCGGGCGCCGGCGACAAAATCGCGCTCGCGGATCGACAGCACTTCGGCTCGCGCTACGCGCGCCGGACCGGTCCATGCGCCGAGCGCTATCGCCGCGACGACGACGCCGAGCGATGGCCCGACGACGCTGACGAAAGCCAGCGCCAGCAGGAAGCTCGGCACGGTCTGGAAGGCGTCAGTGATGCGCATGAGGACTTCGTCGACGAGGCCGCCGGTAAAGCCGGCCAGCGTGCCGACTATCGCGCCGACGGCAATGGCTGCGGCTGCCGCCGCCAGCCCGACTGCCAGCGAGGTGCGTGCGCCGTGGAAAAGTTCGGCCAGCACGTCACGGCCGAGCCGGTCGGTGCCGAGCGGCAGCGACCAGTCCTGAAAGGGCGGCAGCAATGCCGGCCCGGCAATGGCCTGCGGATCGCCGGGGAAGAACACCGACGCCGACAGCGCGATGGCAAACAGCGCCACCAGGATGATCGCGCCGGCGATCGCTTCCGGCGCCCGAAGAAAGCGGCGAAGCGGGTTCACGCGCTCGCCTCGTTGGCGCCGACGCGCGGATCGAGGAAGGCGTAGGCGATGTCGACGAGAAGGTTGATCACGACAACCAGAATGGCGCTGGTGAGAATGATGCCGAGCAGCAGCGGCGTGTCTCGCGCCGCCACTGC
>NZ_RZSX01000973.1:0-2209 GCF_004023105.1 Mesorhizobium sp. M5C.F.Ca.IN.020.32.2.1
CCCTCAACGGAGTGAAAGTGCCGGCGAATGATTTGATGACTGACATCCATGCCTCGGCCGATTATCGCGCCAATCTGATCGTGGTGATGGCCAAGCGCGCGGTGGCTACCGCCAACGCCTGACGATACCGATCGCCGGGTCTTGGATTTGTCAGCTTTGGGAAGGGGCCTTCGCGGCCCCTTCGGCGGCCGTACAGGCCAAAGTGGCCATCTCGCACTTGCACAGTGCTCTATTGCGCTGCAATATGCATGGAGGAATGCGAGCCGGGGCTCGGAGCGCACGGTTACAGCCGTGCAGCCCTTTCGCATCATTCAAATGCGAAAGGACCGGCATGACGGATATCTCCGCGGCGCAGCTTGTCGTGTCCCGGTCCGCCGCCGACACGTCGTCGAGAACAAGGCTGGCCTATCTCGACGGATGGCGCGGCCTGTCGATCGCACTGGTGCTGATCGGCCACTTCTTTCCCATTTCCGGAATCAACCTCGGTGTCATGGGCGTCGAGTTCTTCTTCGTGCTCAGCGGCCGGCTCATGGCCGAGATTCTGTTTGTCGAACGCTATCCTCTCAAGGCGTTCTTCAAGCGCCGGTTCTCCCGCGTCTATCCGGCGCTGCTGGTTTTCGTCGTCGCTTCGATGGTTGCCTTGTCCGGCACGTTTGTCGCCTTCAAATGGAAGGCGGCGCTGACGGCGCTGACATTCACCTACAATTATGCCGGGATTCTCGTCAGCCGCGCCGGCGCGCTCGACCATATCTGGTCGCTATGCGTCGAAGAACATGCCTATGTCATCCTGGCACTGATCAGTTTTTTCGTTTCAGGGCGTGCCCGCGTCGTCATGCTGCTCAGCGCGCTGTCGGTGCTGGCCATGGCAAACGGCGCGATTTCGTACTGGGTCTTCACAATGGACTACGAGGCCACCTACTGGCGGACCGACGTGCACATCGCCTCGATCCTGCTGTCGGCGGTGATATGCCTGCTCAAGGCCGACGACAGGCTGCCAGCCTTGTTCAAGGGGCCGCATGTCGCCGTCGCGGCGTCCGTCGGGGCGGTTCTTCTGTTCATGGATGCGGTGCCGACGCCGATCCATTATCTGGTCGCGGTGCCGCTGTTGGCGCTCGCCGTCAACTCGCTCGATTTCAGCACACGGTACCTGACCGGATTTTTGTCCTGCTGGCCGATGGCGACGCTGGGACTGTGGTCGTATTCGCTCTATCTGTGGCAGCAGCCGTTCTACAAATTCGTCTATTCACAGGGCAGTGCGCCGCTGCTGATGCTGGCCGGGGCGTTCGCTTGCGCTTTGTGCAGCTATTACATCGTCGAAAAGCCTGCCCGTGGCTGGCTGAACCGCAATTGGTAGGGCTGTCGCCTCAGCCGGTGATCTGCCTGGTATAGTAGCGGACCGCCTTCTTGCCGCCGTGGATCACCGCGTCGCCGACCTCGACAAAGCCAAGCGCGGCGTGAAAGGCGTCTGAAGCCGGATTGGGCGGCTCGGCATTCACCTCGCAAGTGACGATGGTCTGGCCGGCATGCAATACATGGTCGAACAGATCCTCATAGAGCCTGCGGGCATGGCCGCGACCACGCGCTTCTCCTGCAACGACGACACGGTCGACATAGACGAACCGCGGATAGCGCTCGCGGAACCACAGGAAGTTCGGGCTATCGTAGCGGGCGTTCTGGTCGAAGGTCATGATGAAGGCTTCGAGCGCACCGATGCGGCGCGCATAAAACGCTTCGCCGAGCAGGAAGGACAGGCGCTCGGGTTCGAGCCACGACAACTCGGCCGCGTGTTCGTTGTTGAGGGCGAGGACGGCGGGCTCGTCCTGCGGTGAGACCTGGTCGATCGGCAGGCGTGCTTGCGTCACGTGTTTTCTTTCTTCGGGATCATGCTCTCGCCGCCGCAATCGTCGCCGCCACCAGCGCCGCGTCGGTCACGGTGTTGCGGTACTCGCGGTCGAGGTCGGTGCCGCCCATGCCAACCTGGGGATTGCGGTAGCGCATCGCGCTCGGCACGTCCTTGAGCGCGGCGAAATGCATTTCCGTCAGTCCAGTTCTTTCCCGCACCTCGGCGATGTTCCTGGGGTTGAGCCCGCCGCAGCCAAGAATGACGATGCGCTCACCGGCCTGCTGGACGAGGCCCGCCAGCAGGGCCACGCCCTCCAATGCGGTATCGCGCTGGCCGCTGGTCAGCACGCGGCCGACTTTGCTGCGG
>NZ_RZSX01000974.1:0-2208 GCF_004023105.1 Mesorhizobium sp. M5C.F.Ca.IN.020.32.2.1
GGATAGGCGCGGCGATAGCGGGCGAGAAGGTCCGACAGCACATAGCCGGCGACCAGCGAAGTGACACCGAGTTGCAGCCGGCCGCCCGCCGCCGCTTGCTCGCCGAAGAAGGCGCGGCGCGCGTCGGAAACATCGGCAAGTATCTTTGTCGCGTGGCGCAGGAACTGACGGCCCTTGTGGGTGATGTTCAGGCCGCGCGGATGGCGCTCGAACAGTTCGACGCCGAGATCGCCTTCGAGCTCCTTGATCGCCTCGGTGACCGACGATTGCGAGATGGACAGATTCTGCGCAGCACCCGACACCGTGCCTTGCTCGGCGACGGCGATGAAGAATTGCAATTGGCGGATTGTGAAGGCCATCGCCGAACTAAACACCGGGACGGCAAGGAAGAAAAGCCGCCGATCTCAGGCTCAACGCTTTACTGCTCTGGCCAGGTCAGGTCCCGCTATCGTCACCGGCAATGCTGAGCCGTGCGCCCGCTTGCCCAAGGGCGGAGGCGATGGCGCGCGGCGGCGGCCGATCGGTGACGAGTTCGGAAAAACCGTCGAGGCCGCAGACCTGGACGAGGCCCTGGCGGCCGAACTTGGTGTGGTCGGTGATGACGAGCGAGCGCTGGCCGCGCGACAGCACCATGCGGGCGAATTCCGCCTCTTCCAGATCATAGTCCATCACGCCCGTGACGGCATCGACCGCACCGGTGGAGATCACCGCATGGCTGACGGAAAAGCGGCTGACGAATTCGATGGCCGAGACGCCGAAGGCGGCGCCCGAATCGCTGCGCAGTTCGCCACCGGCCATATAGACCTTGTTGCCGTTGACGGTGGCCAGCGTGCGGGCGATATCCGAAGAGTTGGTGACCACCGTCAACCGCCGGTGGCCGAGCAGCTCGCGGGCTAGGAAAGATGTGGTGGTGCCGGTGTCGAGCATGATCGATTCGCCGTCGCGGATGGTTGCGGCAACCATGCGGGCAATGGCGCGCTTGGCATCGGCATTCTCGCGCATGCGCCGCTCGAATGGCGCCTCGCCGGCCATCGACGGCAGGCCGACGGCGCCATGCATCTTCAGGATCGAACCGTCAGTGGTCAGCGGCTTGACGTCGCGGCGCACGGTCTCCAGCGAGACGCCCAGCCGGTCGGCCAGGCTGGCGATGGTGACGGTGCCCTCTTCCTGCAGGAGACGCAGGATTTCGCCATGCCGCTTCGAATGGATCATTGGGTTCGCCCAATCGGTTGTTGCGCTGCTGACCGGTTCTAAGGCAAATCGGCCACAGTTCATAAGGAATCCTAAAGGATTCGGGCAAGAAGGCAGAAAAAGCCACAAGTTTTCGTTGACAGGCCGGATCACATGGCGTGACACTGGCTCGTGACAGGCTCGGAACTGCCACGGGAGAACGATGGCAGAGCCGCACCAAATTTCGCCTGCCCGAACGTCTGGAAAATCGTCTGACGTAAGGGAAAAGGACTGTTTCGAATCCGCGGGGGCGGATGCCGGTGTCGAAGAACCCGGCACAGGGGCTCGTCGGTGCGGTGCGGGATACCGATCCTGGCATCCCGCACCGACGAGATTTTCGCATTGCTCCCTCCTGCCGGCCGCCATCTTTGTCTCGCCCGCGGCGTCTTGAACCCCGCCCAACGAGGGATGAACCTGTGACCGCCGAGGACCGCATCCGCGCCCTGCCCTGCTGGACCGGCAGCATCGAGATCGCGCCGCTGCCGGGCGGCCTGAGCAACGCCAACTATCTGGTCAAGGACGGAGCTGGGCGGCATGTCGTGCGCTTTGGCCAGGACTTTCCATTCCACCACGTCTTTCGCGAGCGCGAGGTGATGACCGCGCGCGCAGCGCACGCCGCCGGCTTCGCGCCTGCAGTCCACCATTCCGAGCCCGGGATCTTGGTGACGGAATTTCTCGGCGCCAAGACCTATGTCGCGGAAGACGTACGCGCCAATATCGGCCGCGTCGCCGCCCTGATGCGCGGCTTCCATCGGGAGATGCCCAATCATGTCTCCGGCGCCGGCTTCATGTTCTGGGTGTTCCATGTCATCCGCGACTATGCGCGCACGCTGGAGGAAGCCGGCAGCCGCATGCGAAGCGAGTTGCCGCGGCTGCTGACGCTAGCGGACGAACTCGAACGGGCGCAGAAACTGCTGCCGATCGTCTTTGGCCACAACGATCTCTTGCCGGCTAATATTCTCGACGACGGCCATAGAC
>NZ_RZSX01000975.1:0-2207 GCF_004023105.1 Mesorhizobium sp. M5C.F.Ca.IN.020.32.2.1
GCATGGGGCGCCGAAGCATGGAGATGCGCTGCTCTCCGGGCTCAGCCGTTGACAAGCTTACGGGGCGATACATGGGCGCCAAGCACAACATTCCGCGCTATTCTTGCTGGAGAAGCCTGCTCGACAATGGCGAGCCGCGCTGCATCGCCTTCGGCGGACGATGATGCGATGAGGAAGCATTCCTGCGTCTGGTCGAGCCCGGCGCGATCGCTGCCGCGAGCGGGCCGAGGCACAGGCAGCAGCCCGCCGCGACCAGGTTCGGGATACCCTCAGTCGGCGATCTGGAGGTCGCCCGAACGCCGCCTACCGGGCTCTCCGGCAATATGATGACGCGGATCGGCTGGTCTCTGCAGAGCTGGAGATGCGATGGAACCATGCCCTCTCGCATGTTGGCGAGATCGAAAGCAGGATTGCCCCGCATGATGTCAGGACGCCAAGGCCATCACCTGTGCTGGGCAAATGAAACAACGGCGCTGGCTACAGACCTTCGCAGCGTCTGGTCTGCACCAACGACGGATGCCAGGCTCAAAAAGGCGCAGCGTGCGCACCGTGATCCAAGAGGTGGTCGCCGATATCGATGGTGAAGCCTCCGAGTTCGTCCTGTTTGATCATTGGATTGGCGGCGCCATACCGACCGGCGCCTGCCGAAGGCTCGGCGGGGACAGCGCAACAGCACTTCCGGCGACATCATCACCGCCATCCGACAACTGGTGCTGATTGCCAGCGATGATCTGATTGCCGGTATTCTCAACCGGAACGGCTTGGTGACTGGGGGATGGCAATCGTTGGACGCGGGAGCGGGTCACCGCACACAGGGCACATCATAGGATTCCGGTCTTCCGGCCCGCACCGGACGGGAATGAACCGTGGCTTAATCTGAACAAGGCGGCGCGCCTCCTTCGCACCGAAGACCTCAGGCTCGCCGTCGAAGCCGGCGAGAACAAAGGCATTCATCCCCTGCCGGATGGTTGCGTGAATATTTAGCCGATCAGAGCTGCGAAAGCCGCAAGCCCAGCACATTGTTCAGCGCGCGACGGAACCCGAAATACCCCCGCAGGATCGCATCCTCACAAGCAAAATCTGTTTACTTCAACGATATAGACCGATGGGTGTTATGAAGCAGGGATTGTAGTCCCCCCGCCATTCGGCGATGGAGATGCGGGCGTTGTCGAGGCCGAAGAACAGGCTCTCGTTCAACAGCTCATCGCCGCATCCAGAGGAGACCGATCAGGCGCTTAGGGTTGCACTCTTTGTCGGATCTTCGACGATGTCGGAACATAAGACACAGCGCTATTAGAGTGATGCATTGTTCAGCAATGGTTTGTTGTTTGGCACGACACATGCAGGGCAATTCGCAAACGCGCTGCGGCACGGACTTAGGAGGAGGCATGAAAGAGGTGTCGCCCACTGGAAGCAGGGATCGCTAGATATGCAGGTGATCATGGGACAGTCACGTCTTGTGCCGACTGGCTTATCTTTCCTGGGTTTTGAAGAACTCGAGGAAGAAGGCAAAGCGTGGCTGCAGCGGGGGCCGGCCTGAATGGCGAGCGTCGCCATCCATTGCGAGCAAGTTTTAGCGAAAGATTTAGCGAGCCAGAACTGGTGTTACTTTCCCTGGTAAGCCCAAAACGCCCCTTCTGTGCTCAGCCTAACCCGAGGGAAGTAGCTGGGTCTCAGCCAAGCATCCACCAACGAATTCAAGATGGCAACCGAGAGGAGCAAGGCCAATGATGCATCCCGATCTCATGAAGCGTTTTGACCTTGCCGGCCGTTCGGCGCTAGTCACCGGCGGCGCGCGAGGCATCGGTCTGGAAATTGCGCGGACGCTAAGGATGGCCGGCGCCTCGCTCATGCTGGCCGATCTCGACCTCGACGCTACCAGGAAGGCCGCAGCCGGAGTAGGTGCCGAGGTCCGTGCATTCCGCTGCGACGTCGCCGATCCGCGGTCAGTGCGCGACCTAGCCGCAGCGATCGGCCCTTGCCCGGATATTCTCGTTAACAATGCCGGGGTCGGATGCGACCTGCCGACAAAAGATATAAGTGATGACGACTGGCGGTTGGTGATCTCAGTTAATCTCGACGGCGCGTTTTATTGCTGCAGGACCTTCGGCGCGGCGATGGCCGAGCGCGGTTCGGGCAACATCGTCAATATTGGTTCGATGTGCGGCTTCATCGTTGCAAAGCCGCAAAACGGCCCAGCCTACAAC
>NZ_RZSX01000976.1:0-2206 GCF_004023105.1 Mesorhizobium sp. M5C.F.Ca.IN.020.32.2.1
GTCAGTAACCGCGGAAACCAGCGCACCACTGGGCTGATCGAGGCCGACAGCGCTCGCAATATCGGGCGTCACCGGCTGGATCTGGACGCCGAGATAGCCGTATTGAATGGAGTCACCCTTCATCAGCTTGGCGACCACTTTTTGCGCCTGGTCCGACGGGATGGCGAAGCCGACGCCGACGCTGCCGCCATTCGGCGAAAAGATCGCCGTGTTGATGCCGACGACGTTGCCGCTCACATCCATCAGCGGACCGCCTGAATTGCCGTGGTTGATCGGTGCGTCGATCTGAATGAAATCGTCAAACGGCCCGCTGTGCAGATCGCGGCCGCGCGCCGAGACGATGCCGGATGTAACCGTGGTGCCGAGGCCGAACGGGTTGCCGAAAGCGAGCACCTGGTCGCCCGGCATGAGCTTGTCGGAGTCGCCCCATTTGACGGTCGGCAAAGTCTTGTCGGATTTGATCTTGAGGACGGCGAGGTCGTTCTTGGCGTCGCGACCAACCAGCTCGGCGGGAAGTTCGGTGCCGTCGTCGAGAGTGACCTTGATCGACGTGGCGCCGTCGATGACGTGATTGTTGGTGACGATGGTGCCATCGGCGGCGACGATGAAGCCGGAACCCAGCGCCTCTGCGCGGGGCGCCTGCTGTGGCGGCGGTGTCCTGGGGCCGGGCAATCCCTGGTCGCCGAAGAACTGGCGGAAATAGTCGTCGAAGGGTGAGTTGTCGCCGAACGGAGCAGCGTCGCTCATGGTCTCCGACTGTGCCTTCATGACAGTGGTGATCGTCACCACTGCCGGTTTGTCGGCCGCCACGATCGGGGCAAACGATCCATTCGGCACCGTCATCCCGGTGACGGGAGGGGTCACTGTTTCTGCCAGAGCGCCATTCAGTCTGGGGGCGAGGGGCACGACGAAAGGGCTGACAATCAGTGCGGCGCCCAGCAAGGCGGCGACGCGATGTCTGCGAAGAATGTGGATGGGTGACATGGCCATTGTCCGGGCGAGAAATTGGTCGGGCACCGTTGCGTTCCGGTTGGGGAATCGCCCATTCGGCGTGTCGAGGGTCGTCTTGCCTGTCTCGCCTGGCAGGCAGCCGACCGGATCGACAGCCCCCGCATCTAGGGCGGCGATTGCGGTTACCAGATGATATTACGAAGATTTAATTTATCGGGTCGGTGTCGCCCGCTCGCCAGATGCATGGCTGGAGTCGAACCCTTGATGAAGAGGAGTAGCGCCGACCTGAAACAACAAACCCGCCTTGCAGCGGGTTGTTGGCGCGATCAGCACCATGCGGAAATGGATAACAAGAACAAATTGCCGACAGGGATCACGAGCTCGCATGTCTTCCGGGCTCTGTCCTGCCGGCCATCGAAGCCTCTTATGCGCCGATCCCGTCTGTCCGCCTGAGATAGCCGTTGGCGATCTCGCGCATCCGTTTGGCGTCGAAGCTCGGGCCGTGACCGCCATGACCGATGCGGATCGGCAGATCGAGCAGCCGCTGCATCGTCCGGCGATAGGCTGATCGGTCGGAGTCCGGCAGGTCGTCGATCAGCATCGCGTCGTAGATGGCGTCGCCGGCGAAGAACAGGCCGTCGGCCTCGTCGAACAACGCGATCGAATCGGGCGAATGGCCGGGCAGATGCAGCACGCGGAACAGCCGGTCACCGAGATCGACCGTGTCGCCCTCGTCAAGTGTTCGCATCAGCGGCGCCGGCGGAATCTTGTAATCGGCGGCTTTCCAGCCGGGCGCCGGCAACTTCGAGACGGCGTCTTCGAGATCGTGGAACATGTGGGCGTAGGTGACGGCGTCATCCATGCTGTTGAAATACGCGGCGCTGTGTCTCGGCCCGGCCCGCAGCGGGAATTCGTGCAGCGAGCCGACATGGTCGAGATGGATATGGGTGGCGACGACGAGCAGCGGCTTGCCCGCCGGCGTGTCGATCTCCGGCGCCAGCGGGCGGATGCCCATGCCGGTGTCGACAAGCAGGTCGATGTCGCGGCCGCGAAGATGCCAGATGTTGGCGCGCACGAAATCATGCACGAACGGCTCCGTCAGCATGGTTGTAACGGTGTCGACCTTCGTCTTGCTGAACCAGTCAAGCATCACAAGATATCCGGCATCAGAAGAGGCCGGCATCAGACGAACGGTTTTCCAACCTTGTATTTTTCTGGAACCAGTCGCTTCAGATAGGCCATGCCTGCATCGGAG
>NZ_RZSX01000977.1:0-2202 GCF_004023105.1 Mesorhizobium sp. M5C.F.Ca.IN.020.32.2.1
GGTCGATACCCTTCGGCAGCGTGCGCATTTCGGCGACGCGGTCAGAGATCTTCTGGCCAAGCAGCATGCCGCCGCCGCCGGGCTTGGCGCCCTGGCCGACGACGATCTCGATGGCATCCGCCCGCCGCAAATCGCGCGGGTTCATGCCGTAGCGCGATGGCAGATACTGGTAGACCAGCGTCTTGGAATGGCCGCGCTCTTCCTCGGTCATGCCGCCATCGCCGGTGGTCGTCGAGGTGCCCGACAGCGTCGCGCCGCGGCCGAGTGCCTCCTTCGCCGGGCCGGAGAGCGACCCGAAACTCATGCCGGCGATGGTAATCGGGATTTTCAGCTCGATCGGCTTTTTCGCATGGCGCGAACCCAGCACCACGCTGGTGTCGCAGCGCTCGCGATAGCCTTCGAGCGGATAGCGCGAGATCGAGGCGCCGAGCACCAGCAGGTCGTCGAAATGCGGAAGCTTGCGCTTGGCGCCGGCGCCGCGAATATCATAGATGCCGGTCGCCGCCGCGCGGCGGATCTCGGAGAGCGTGTAGTCGTCGAAAGTCGCGGATTTGCGCGGCGTCGTCGGCGGGTTGCGATAGGTCATAGAGCCTCAATACGCGTCGGCGTTGTCGATGTTGAAATTGTAGAGCATGCGCGCCGAGCCGTAACGCTTGAACTCCGCCGCCTTGACGCCGGTCGCGCCGGCACGGTCGAGAAGGCCCTGCAGGAGTTCCAGATGCTCTGGCCGCATCTCCTTGGCGATGCAGTCGGCGCCGAGGCTTTCGACCTTGCCGCGCACGAACAGCCGCGCCTCGTAGATGGAATCGCCGAGCGCGTCGCCGGCATCGCCCAGCACCACCAGATTGCCGGATTGCGCCATGAAGGCCGACATGTGGCCGATATTGCCGTGGACGACGATGTCGATGCCCTTCATCGAGATGCCGCAGCGCGACGACGCATTGCCTTCGATGACCAGCAGCCCGCACCTGCCGGTGGCGCCGGCATACTGGCTGGCATCGCCTTTGACCGTTATCGAACCCGACATCATGTTTTCGCCGACGCCGGGTCCCGCCGAGCCATGCACGGTGATGGCGCTGCCGTCGTTCATGCCGCCGCAATAATAGCCGACGCTGCCGCGGACATCGATCGTGATCGGCTGGTCGACGCCGACGGCGACCGAATGGCTGCCTTTCGGGTTCAGCACTTCCCAGGCGGTCTCGTTCGAACCAGGAGTCAGATTGTGTAGCGCCTGGTTGAGCTCGCGCAGCGGCATTTCGGCCAGGTCGAAGACCGTCGACGCCCGACTCTGCTCATGGTCTTGCTCGCGGGTCGCCTTGGAGACGTTGATTGCCGGCATGAGCTCAATGCTCCCAGAAATAGACGGTTGCGGGCTCGGGCTCCCAGACCCTCGCATTGTCGATGCCGGGCAGCTTGGTGAGCGCGCGATATTCCGAGCCGAAGGCGACATACTGGTCGGTCTCGGCCATGACGGCAGGCTTGCAGGCGATCGGATCGCGCACCACGCCGAAGCCGTTCTTGGTGCCGACGACAAAGGTGAAGAAGCCGTCGAGGTCGCTCAGCGTGCCTTCCAGCGCCTCGCCGAGATTCTTGCCATGCGCCATCTGCGAGGAGAGATAGGCGGCCGCGACTTCGGTGTCGTTCTCGGTCTCGAATTTCATGCCTTCGCGGATCAGCTCGCGACGGACATTGTTGTGATTGGACAGCGAGCCGTTGTGCACCAGACACTGGTCGGCGCCGGTCGAGAACGGATGCGCGCCCATCGTCGTCACCGCCGATTCCGTCGCCATACGGGTGTGGCCGATGCCGTGCGTACCGGTCATGCTGCGCACGTCGAAGCGATCGACGACCGCTTCGGGCAAGCCGACCTCCTTGTAGATTTCGACGACATCGCCGGCGCCCATGATGCGGATATCGGGGCGCAGCACCTGGATGGCCTCGCGCACTTCATCGATCTTGTCGGGCGTGGTCCTGACGACCGCATGCGTCGATTTCACTGCGATGTTCACCGGCGTTCCAATCGCCCTGGCGAGTTCGGCGTCAATGTTGCGGAAATCGTGCTCCGGCTTGGCCGACTGGATGGTGATCTTGGCCTCGTTGCCGGATGGCGCTCCATAGATGGCGATGCCGGCGCTGTCGGGACCGCGATCGCTGAGCGAGATCAGCATCTCCGAAAGCATCGAGCCGAGCCGGGGCTGGAGC
>NZ_RZSX01000978.1:0-2197 GCF_004023105.1 Mesorhizobium sp. M5C.F.Ca.IN.020.32.2.1
CGTCGGCGGCGACCAGATTTGCGGCAGCCATCATCTGGCGCAGAATTTCCTGTTTCGTCCGGCGCGCGGTTTTGCCGGCTGGAACACGCCGGTCATGAATTTGCATCTCACCGGTGCTGCAACATGGCCGGGCGCCGGCACAGGCGCGGCCTCGGGCTACATGCTCGCCCAACAGCTCGGCGGGAGGTAGAATTCAAAACACTTGCGGGTGAAGGAGAGGCAATGCGCGGTTGCCCAAGGAGCCTGAACCCACTGCATGACAACGACGCGCATAGAAAACCAACAGGGGAACGACCATGACAATCAACAGACGAGAATTGCTCGGATATGGCGCAGCAGCACTTGGCGCCACCGTCATCGGCCTGCCGCAAATAGCCAAGGCAGCCGGCGAACTGACCATCGCCTACAACGTCAACCTGCCGTCCTGGGACCCGACAACCGGCCCTTCGGCGGTCAACCCGACGATCCAGGGCCTCTACCAGTCGGTGTTCGATCAGTTCATCCCGCAGAAGCCGGACCTTTCCTTTGCGCCGGGCCTGCTCACCGAATGGGGCTGGAACGACGACCGCAGCAAGATCATGATGACGGTGCGCGAGGGCGTCACCTGGCATGACGGCTCGCCGCTCACCGCCGAGGACGTGGTGTGGTCGCTGCAGCGGGCGGGCGACGAAAAAACAGGGAATCCGATCCAGTTCGTCTGGAAGAACGTCAACAACTTCAAGATCGCCGGCAACAAGATCACTGGCGATGTCGTGCAGTTCGACCCGGTGTATTTCAAATGGATGTCGTTCCTGACCGGCTACATCATGCCGAAGGCCTACTACGAGAAGGTCGGCGCCGAAGGCTTCGAGAAAGCCCCGATCGGCACCGGCCCCTACATGGTCGACAAGTTCGAGCGCAACGCCTTCCTGCGGCTCAAGGCCAACCCGAACTACTGGGGCGGCAAGCCGGCTTTCGAGAATGTGACGATCAAGTTCGTCACCGACGCGGCGAGCCGCGTTGCCGAAATCGAGTCCGGTTCTTCGCAGGTGACGCTCGAAATCCCCTATGAGGAATATGATCGCCTGGTCGCCAAGGACGGGCTTGCCGGCTCGTGCAAGAACGTTTCCGACATCGGCATGATCTTCTTCAACGACATCGATGTGATACTGGACAAGAACGTCCGCCAGGCCGCGGTGATGGCGGTCGACAAGAAGCTGCTCGTCGAGCGGCTGCTGCGCGGCTACGGCCAGCCGATCGATACGCTGGAGACGCCGGAATACGAGGCCTACGACCCATCGATCAAGGTCGAGCACAATCCGGAAAAAGCTAAGGAATTGCTGGCCGCGTCGGGCTACTCGCCGGAGAAGCCGGTCAAGTTCACGATTCAGACGACTAAGGGCTTCAAGCCCAAGGATTACGAGATGGTCCAGGCGATCGTCGGCATGTGGCGCAAGGTCGGCATCGAGGCGTCGATCGAGGTCTACGAGATCGCCAAGCACTACGAGCTGCGCGCCGCCGACAAGCTGGCCCCGGCCGCCTTCTACAATTGGGGCAACGCCATCGGCGATCCGACCACCTCGACCGGCTTTGCCACCTATGGCCCGAGCCCGCATTCGGTGTGGGACAGCCAGGATCTGATCGACATGATCAACCCGCTATGGGGCGAGAAGGACGAGACCAAGCGCATCGCCGGCTGGAAGGCTGTCGACAAATACATCGCCGAACAGGCCTATGTGCTGCCGCTGATCCAGTATGCGCAGCCGATCGTGCACGCCAAGGGCGTCAATGTCGTGCAGCATGTTTCCGGCGCGCTTTTGCCGGCGCTGATGACCCCGGCCTGACATCGGCCAGGGATCGCCACGCGCCGTCCGCAATGACGGCGCGCATTTTCCGCCAGGCATACAAGCGACCATGCTGCTGCAAAGATTTCTGATACGTCTTTTGACGATGGCGATCACGCTGCTCGGCGTCGCCGTCGTGGTCTTTGTCGTCATTCGCGTCGCGCCCGGCGATCCGGTTGCGATGATGCTGCCGCCCGGCGCGACCGATGCCGACATCGCCCGGCTGCGCGCGCTCTACGGGCTCGACAAAACCATCGTCCAGCAGTTCTTTATCTGGCTTTCCGGCGTCATCAGGGGCGATTTCGGCACCTCGATCTCGCTCCGGCAGGATGTGCTGGGCCTGGTCTTCAACCGGCTGCCGGCGACACTGGAAC
>NZ_RZSX01000979.1:0-2196 GCF_004023105.1 Mesorhizobium sp. M5C.F.Ca.IN.020.32.2.1
ACGTTTTCATGCGCCTGCACCGCCTCGATCATCTGCGTATCGATGCGCAGGACCGGGTTCAACGTCATCATCGGATCCTGGAAGATCATGGCCATGCGGCGGCCGCGCAGCGCTCGCATCTCCTCGCGGCTGGAGCGGGTGATGTCGCGGCCGTTGAAGACGATCTGACCGCCGACGATCGTCCCGGGCGGATCGACCAGGCCGATGATGGAAAAGCCAGTGACCGACTTGCCGGACCCGCTTTCGCCAACGAGACCCAGAACCTCGCCGCGCGCGACGCTGAACGAGACGCCGTCGACGGCTTTTGCTTGTCCGAAATGGGTCCTGAGATCGCGGACTTCGAGTACGGTCGCATTCATTCGCGCCCCCGCGGGTTGAGCACGTCGCGCAGCCGATCACCGACGAGGTTGATCGCAACCACGGTAATCAGCAGCGCTACGCCCGGATAGAAGCTGATCCAGGTCATGCCGGAGAGCATGTACTGGTAGCCGTTGGCGACCAGCAGGCCGAGACTGGGCTCGGTGATCGGCACACCCAGGCCAAGGAAGGACAAGGTCGCCTCCAGCGAGATGGCGCGCGCCACCTGCACCGTCGCGATCACGATCAGCGGCGGCAGGCAGTTGGGCAGCAGATGGACGAACAGAATGCGCCATCGTGGAATAGCGAGCGACTCCGCTGCTTCCATGTATTCCTTGCGCCGCTCCACCAGCGCCGTGCCGCGCGCGGCACGCGCGTAGGTCGCCCATTCTACGATCACCAGAGCGAGTACAACGTTGAGGATTCCTTTGCCGAGAAAGGCGAGGATCATCAGCGCAACGAGAATGGAGGGGAAGGAGAGTTGCAGATCGACGATGCGCATGATCGCCGTCTCGGTCCGACCGCCAACATAGGCGGCGAGCAGGCCCAACGAGGCGCCGAACAGCGCTGCGAAAAGCGCCGAGCTGACGCCGACGCCAAGCGATATGCGCAGGCCATAGATGATGCCGGAAAGCATGTCACGACCCTGGTCGTCGGTGCCGAGCCAGAACGTCGTGCCCGTCATCGATTGCGAGCCGGGCGGCAGGCGACTGTCCATGATGTCGAGCTGGTTCAGGTCGTAGGGATTTTGCGGCGCTATAAGCGGCGCAAGCAGCGCCAGCCCGATGACCGCAGTCAGCAGCACGAAACCGATAACGGCGGCGGGCGAGCGGAAGAATGCCCGCACGAGCACTTGAAACGGCGCCTCTTCACCCTTTTCGGCCTCGACCGGCATCGGCGGCGGCAAGGTGTCGACGCTCATCTCACGATCCCTCGCCCTGGAGCCGCACCCGCGGGTCGAGTGCCGTATAGGTCAGGTCGACGACGAGATTGATGATGACGAAGAAGGCGACGATCGCCATCAGGTAAGCAGTGATGATCGGACGGTCCAGCACGTTGATGCTGTCGATGATCAACTTGCCCATGCCCGGCCAGCTGAAGACGCTTTCGGTGACAACCGAGAAGGCGACGATAGAGCCGAATTCCAGGCCGATGATGGTCACCACCGGGATCATGATGTTCTTCGAGACGTGGACGCCGATCACGCGCGTTTCTTTGAGGCCCTTGGCCCGTGCGAACTTGACGAAATCGAGCGGCAGGACTTCGGCGACGCCGGCGCGCGTCAGGCGTAGAATGAGGCAGGCGTCGAACAAGGCGAGGTTCACCGCCGGTAGGATCAGGTGGGCAAGGCCGTCTTTGGTCAGGAACGCCCATTGGACGCCGAACAGTTCGGCGGTCTGGCCGCGCCCACCGCTCGGCAACCAGCCGAGTTGCACGCCGAAAAACATGATCAGCACCAGCCCGACCCAGAAGGTCGGCAGCGAGAAGCCGAGGATGCTGACGGTCATGATGACGCGGCTCAAGATGCCGTCCGGCCGCAGCCCGGCATAAAGCCCGAGCGGCACGCCGACGACGATGGCGATGAGGATGGCAGCGACGGCCAGCTCGAGCGTCGCCGGCAGTCGCTCCAGGATCACCCTGATCGCCGGCTCGTTGTAGACGTAGCTCTCGCCAAGGTCGCCATGCAGCGCCGCCCAGAGGAAGCGGAGATACTGCTGCCAAACCGGCAGGTCGAGCCCGAGGGCCTGGACGACGCGCGCGCGCTCGATCTGATCGGCGTCGGGAGAGATCAGAATGTCGACGGGGGCGCCGATGACGTTGATCGCGCTGAAGACGATG
>NZ_RZSX01000097.1:0-11142 GCF_004023105.1 Mesorhizobium sp. M5C.F.Ca.IN.020.32.2.1
GTCTATGCCTTCGGCCACGGCCATCTCGGCCTGACCCAGGCAGCTGCCACCGGGCGCCTGGTCCGCGATCTCATTCTCGGCCAAAATCCGATGTTTGATCTTTCTCCGTTTTCCCCGAACCGCTTCTGACGGGAGCTAGACATGGCGCGCCACTCCTTCTTCTGCATCGACGGTCACACCTGCGGCAATCCGGTGCGGCTGGTCGCCGGCGGCGGACCGCTGCTCCAGGGCGCGACGATGATGGAGCGGCGCGCGCATTTCCTGGCCGAATACGACTGGATCCGCACCGGGCTGATGTTCGAGCCGCGGGGCCATGACGTGATGTCCGGCTCGATCCTCTATGCGCCGACGCGGCCCGATTGTGACATCGCCATCCTGTTCATCGAAACTTCGGGGTGTCTGCCAATGTGCGGTCATGGCACCATCGGCACCGTGACGATGGCCATCGAGCACGGGCTGATCAAGCCGAAGACGCCGGGTTTGCTCAGGCTGGACACACCGGCCGGCCTGGTCACCGCCGAATACAAACAGGTCGGCGAATATGTCGAGGAGGTGCGAATCACCAACGTGCCGTCCTTCCTCCATGCCGAGGGACTGACGGTGGAATGTCCGCAGCTCGGCGAGATCATCGTCGACGTCGCCTATGGCGGCAATTTCTACGCCATCGTCGAGCCGCAGAAGAACTATCGCGACATGGCCGACCATTCCGCCGGCGACCTCATCGCCTGGAGCCCGGTGGTGCGGCAGCGGCTCAACGAGAAGTACGCCTTCGTGCATCCCGAGAATCCTGGCATCGACCGGCTTTCGCATATGCTGTGGACGGGTGCGCCGACCGACAGCCAGGCGGATGCGCGCAACGCCGTCTTCTACGGCGACAAGGCGATCGACCGCTCGCCTTGCGGCACCGGCACCTCGGCGCGGATGGCGCAGCTTCACGCCAAGGGCAAGCTTAGGACTGGCGACGATTTCGTCCACGAATCGATCATCGGCTCGCTGTTCAAAGGCAGGGTCGAGAAGGAAGTCACGGTGGCGGACAAGCCGGCGATCATTCCCTCGATCGGCGGCTGGGCGCGCATGACCGGATTGAACACGATCTTCATCGACGACCGCGATCCGTTCGCGCACGGATTCATCGTCAAATAGAGAGCATCCTGACGCAGGGGAAATGAAAGGGAACGCAAAGATCGATTGCTCACGCGGCGCAACGATCCCGCTCATCAACTTGTTTTGACGGCGATTCCTTCGAAACGGCGTGCATTTTGACGACGAATCGCCAAAGACATTGTGTTATGCCAATGATAGGGTCCGCGATAGTCCAGAGGCCGGGAAGGGAAGAACGGGCAATCCGAATGCGTGCTTCAAAATCACGCATGCCGATTAAAAAATGACGTTGCAATCCGGGCTCGAAACTTTACGACTAGGGGAAATACGAAAAGGAATGCGTCTGCATGGGCGACATTCCAGGGGAGCGACGACAGCATGCAGTATTTTGTCCAGCAGCTTATCAATGGGCTGACGCTGGGATCGATCTATGGACTGATAGCGATCGGCTATACGATGGTGTACGGCATCATCGGCATGATCAATTTCGCCCATGGCGACATCTTCATGATCGGCGCTTTCGCCGCCCTCATCGTTTTCCTTATCCTCGGCGCGTTGTTCTATTCGGTACCGGTGGTGATCGCGCTCCTGGTCATGATGATCGTCGCAATGCTGTTGACCAGCATGTACAATTGGACGATCGAGAAGGTGGCCTACCGGCCTTTGCGCGGTTCGTTCCGGCTGGCGCCGCTGATCACCGCAATCGGCATGTCGATTGCGCTGTCCAATTTCGTCCAGGTGACGCAAGGGCCGCGCAACAAGCCGGTCCCGCCGATGGTGTCCAAGGTCTACAACATCGAAGGCATCAGCGTGTCGCTGAAGCAGATCATCATCGTCCTGGTCACCATAGTCCTGCTGGCGCTGTTCTGGTACCTGGTCAACAAGACCTCGCTGGGTCGAGCCCAAAGGGCGTGCGAGCAGGACCGCAAGATGGCCGCACTGCTCGGCATCGACGTCGATCGCACCATCTCGATCACCTTCATCATGGGCGCCGCCCTTGCCGCCGTCGCCGGCACGTTGTTCCTGATGTATTACGGTGTGGTGGTGTTTTCCGATGGCTTTACGCCCGGTGTGAAGGCATTTACTGCCGCGGTGCTCGGCGGCATCGGCTCGTTGCCCGGCGCCGTGCTCGGCGGGTTGATGATCGGCTTCATCGAAAGCATGTGGTCGGCTTATTTCTCGATCGATTACAAGGACGTCGCTGCCTTCTCCATCCTGGCGATCGTGCTGATCTTCCTGCCTTCCGGCATTCTCGGCCGGCCAGAAGTCGAAAAGGTCTGAGACAATGGCGGTCACCGCATCTCCGGAGCGCGACATCGTCGCCACCCCCATGCAGCGCGCCACCCGCGAAGCGCTCTATGCCGGCGCCATTGCGCTCGGCCTGTTCGTGCTGTTCATCGGCCTGAGGACCGATCAGAACATCTCCAACGAACTGATCCTTGTACAGCGCTGGTTGCTTCTTGCCGTCGTGGTTGTGCTGACCATGGCCGGGCGTTTTCTCTACGTCGCCTACGGACAGCCCTTCCTGGCAAATCAGCAGATCGTCGACGTCGCCACCGGCCTGCTGCCGGAGAGCGTGGCGACGCGGTTCTTCCGCCTGCAATATTTCATCGCTGCCATCGCCACAGTGGCCGTGCTGGTTTTCCTTGCCGGCTCCCTTGACGGATTGCTGGGACCCGGTCTGGCCGGTTATGCACGGTTCCTGAGGGCGCTGGCGATCGTCTACGCCCTCGCCTCTGTGCTGTTTTATTTCCGAACCTTCATCCATGCCCATTTTTCGGCGCTGGGCATAACGGCACTGGCGCTCTACCCGGTCATTGTCGTGCTGGTGCTTGCTTTGTACGGAGGATCGGTGGCCGCCGGGTTCCAGGGTTCTCTGAAATGGGTCGACAATTTCGGCATCCAGATCCTGATCTACGTGATGCTGGCCTGGGGGTTGAACATCGTCGTTGGCCTCGCCGGCCTGCTCGATCTTGGTTATGTCGCCTTCTACGCCGTCGGTGCCTATGCCTATGCGCTGCTCGGTACGCAATACGGCCTTTCGTTCTGGATCCTGCTGCCTGCCGCCGGCGCCATGGCTGCCTTCTGGGGCGTGCTGCTGGGTTTTCCGGTGCTACGCCTGCGTGGCGACTATCTGGCGATCGTGACGCTGGCCTTCGGCGAGATCATTCGTCTCGTGCTGATCAATTGGCGTGAGGTTACCAACGGCTCGGCCGGTATCTCCGGCATCCCCAAGGTCACCTTTTTCGGCCTGATGACGTTCAATGTCTCGGATCCGAACTATATCGCCAAAGTTTTCGACATCGCCACGTCGAGCGCCTACTACAAGATCTTCCTCTACTACCTGATCCTGGGACTCTGCCTGCTGACCGCCTTCGTCACCATAAGGCTTAGGCGCATGCCCGTCGGTCGCGCCTGGGAAGCGCTGCGCGAGGACGAGATCGCCTGCCGCTCGCTCGGGATCAACACCACCACCACCAAGCTCACCGCCTTTGCCACCGGCGCCATGTTCGGCGGCTTCGCCGGCTCGTTCTTCGCCGCGCGGCAAGGTTTCGTCAGCCCCGAATCCTTCATCTTCCTGGAATCGGCGATCATCCTCGCCATCGTCGTGCTCGGCGGCATGGGTTCGCTGGTCGGCATTGCCGTCGCTGCCATGGTGATGATCGGCGGCACCGAGGTGCTGCGCGAGCTCGATTTCCTGAAGCAGGTTTTCGGTCCCGACTTCACGCCGGAGCTTTATCGCATGCTGTTGTTCGGCATGGCCATGGTCATCGTCATGCTGTGGAAGCCGCGCGGCTTCGTCGGCAGTCGTGAACCGACAGCCTTTCTCAAAGAGAGCAGGGCCGTATCCGGCTCCTTCACCAAGGAGGGCCACGGCTGATGAGCGATGCGAGCCCATCCATGAACGATGCCATCCTGCAGGTCGAGCATCTGTCGATGAAGTTTGGCGGTCTGGTCGCCATCGGCGACCTGTCTTTCCAGGCCAGGCGCGGCGAGATCACCGCGCTGATCGGGCCGAACGGTGCCGGCAAGACCACGGTGTTCAACTGCATCACCGGCTTCTATAAGCCGTCGGAAGGCATGATCACGCTCAGCCGGCGCGACGGCTCGAGCTTCTTGCTCGAACGCCTGCCGAACCACGAGATTCCGGCGCGCGCCAAGGTGGCGCGCACCTTCCAGAACATTCGTCTGTTCTCGGGCATGACGCTGCTCGAGAACCTGCTGGTGGCGCAGCACAACAAGCTGATGAAGGCTTCCGGCTACACCGTCCTCGGCCTGTTCGGCTTCAGCGGCTACCGGACGGCGTCGGCCGAGTCGATCGACCTCGCCAGGCACTGGCTGGAAAAGGCCGACCTCGTCGATCGAGCCGACGATCCGGCCGGCGACCTGCCCTACGGCGCGCAACGGCGCCTGGAGATCGCGCGGGCGATGTGCACGGGTCCGGAGCTGCTCTGCCTCGACGAACCGGCGGCCGGACTCAATCCGAAGGAATCGATGGCGCTCAACGCGCTTCTGATGGATATCAAGGACAACACCGGCACCTCGATCCTGCTGATCGAGCACGACATGGCGGTGGTCATGCAGATTTCCGACCATGTCGTGGTGCTCGAATACGGGCGCAAGATCTCGGATGGCAGTCCGCATGCGGTACGCACCGACCCGCGTGTCATTGCCGCCTATCTCGGGGTCGAAGACGAGGACGTCGAGACGGTGCTGACCGAGGTCGGCGACGAAGACGTCATCGAGCAACTGGACACGGGTCCGGATTCGGCGCACGGCCCGGGCACATCATCTTCGTATCTCGCCGGACCTGTGACCGACACGGTCGGGCACAGCGAGGGCGAACGGGTCACGGTGTCGAAGGGCGCCTCGAAAGCCGGGCAGGTCGACGCAAGGTCGAGCGCCGCGGCAGCCTCCCCGGCGGCAGCCAAGCAACCCTCTGCGGCCAAATCCTCAGCGGCAAAGCCGGCCACCAAGGCTCAGGTAAAGCCGAATACACCAGGCGTCTCCAAACGGCGCGGAGGGCGTAAATAATGGCCGGCACGACGCTGCTCGATATCAAGGGCGTCCAGACCTACTACGGCAACATCAGGGCGCTGAACGGCGTCGATGTCACCGTTAAGCAGGGCGAGATCGTGGCGCTGATCGGCGCTAACGGCGCCGGCAAGTCGACGCTGATGATGACCATTTTTGGTGCTCCACGGGCGCGGGCGGGCACCATCACCTTCGCCGGCATCGACATCACCCAATTGCCGACCCATGAGATCGCGCGCATGCGAATCGCCCAGTCGCCGGAGGGACGGCGCATCTTCCCGCGCATGACGGTGATGGAAAACCTGCAGATGGGCGCCAGCCTCGACAACCTCCAGCATTACGACGAGGATGTCGAGAAGGTGTTCACGCTGTTTCCGCGCCTGAAGGAACGCATTGCCCAACGCGGCGGCACGCTGTCGGGCGGCGAGCAGCAGATGCTGTCGATCGGACGTGCGCTGATGGCGCGGCCGAAGCTGCTCCTGCTCGACGAGCCGTCGCTAGGCCTGGCGCCGCTGGTCGTCAAGCAGATCTTCGACGCCATCCGCGAGTTGAACCGCACGCAGGGGCTGACCGTGTTTCTGGTCGAGCAGAACGCCTTCGGCGCGCTGAAACTCGCCACGCGCGGCTATGTCATGGTCAACGGCAATGTGACGATGAGCGGCACCGGCAAGGAGCTGCTCGCCGATCCGGACGTGCGCGCCGCCTATCTCGAAGGCGGCCATCACTGAGTTCAGGAGTCTTCATCATGCAGGGCATTCTCTATGAGGAACCCTCGGTTTGGCAGTTCTTCTTCGTCACCTGCCTGCTTGGCGGCTGGGCGGCATGGATGACGGGCAAGGCCTGCGCCCAAACATGGCGCAGCTTCGTCCAATTGTTCGCTTACATGCTCGGCCTGGGCATCGCCGTAAGGTTCATCCATCACGCACTGTTCGGCGGCACGATGTTCTCGCTGCAGTACTACATCGTCGACACCATCGTCCTGATGATATTGGGCTTCATCGGTTATCAATACACGCGCACCAACCAGATGGTGACACAGTATAATTGGCTTTACGAAAGAGCATCGCTTTTGAGTTGGAAACCAAAAGGTTGACGTTCACCATTAACGCCATTCCGGGGATGAATCGGCGTGACAAGTGCCTGAAAATCGGCAAAGTACGTTTTCTGCGAGTAAAGGTGGGCATCGCATGAAAGCATCATCCACGCCCACTCTGTAAATGGGAGCGTTTTACATGAGAAAATCACTTTTGTCCGCCGTCGCCCTGACCGCGCTTGTCGCGTTCAGCGGAAGCGCGTGGGCTGACATCCTGGTCGGCGTTGCCGGTCCGATCACCGGTCCGAACGCCGCCTTCGGCGCGCAGCTGCAAAAGGGCGCCGAACAGGCTGTCGCCGACATCAATGCGGCCGGCGGCATCAACGGCGAGCAGGTCAAGCTCACGGTCGGCGACGACGTCTCCGATCCGAAGCAGGGCATCTCGGTCGCCAACAAGTTCGTCGCCGACGGCGTCAAGTACGTGGTCGGCCACTTCAACTCGGGCGTTTCGATCCCGGCGTCGGAAGTCTATGCCGAGAACGGTATCCTCGAGATCACCCCGGCTGCGACCAATCCGAAGTTCACCGAACGCGGCATGTGGAACACCTTCCGCACCTGCGGACGCGACGATCAGCAGGGCAAGGTTGCTGGCGACTATCTCGCCGCGAACTTCAAGGATGCCAAGATCGCTGTCATCCATGACAAGACGCCTTATGGCCAAGGCCTCGCCGACGAAACCAAGAAGGCGCTTGCAGCCAATGGCGTGACCGAGGCCATGTATGAAGGCATCAATGTCGGCGACAAGGATTTCTCGGCCCTCATCGCCAAGATGAAGGACGCGGGCGTCTCCGTCGTCTACTATGGCGGCCTGCACACCGAAGCCGGCCTGATCATACGCCAGCTCGCCGACCAGGGCCTCAAGGCAACCTTCATGTCCGGCGACGGCATCGTGTCAAACGAATTGGCCTCTATCGCCGGCGACGCCGTCGACGGCACGCTGATGACGTTCGCTCCGGATCCGCGCAAGAATCCGAACGCCAAGGAGCTCGTCGAGAAGTTCCGCGCGGCCGGCTTCGAGCCTGAGGCCTATACCCTCTACTCCTACGCGGCGATGGAAATCATCGCGGCCGCCATCGCCAAGACCGGTTCAGCCGATGACGCTCAGAAGGTAGCTGAGACCATCAAGTCGGCCGGCCCTTGGAAGACCACGATCGGCGAGATCGGATATGATGCGAAAGGCGACATCACCCGTCCGGATTACGTCATGTACACCTGGAAGAAGGGCGACGACGGCAAGTACACCTATGTCGAGAACGCACCCGGCAAATAACCGGACGTTGCTACATGGAGTGCCCGGCGCCTCGCGCCGGGCATTTTTCATAGGAGTTCCCGAAAGCCTGGATCGGGACTGCGGGGCGTCGTCCGGACGGACTCGCAATGTGTCAGATCAAACTAAATCGGTTTAATTGCTTCCTTCGATTTTGTTTGCACTGCAGCATTTTCGCGTTAATCATGGCGCCAGTTCCCTTCCCGTCAGCGTCCGGAGCCTTGTCCTTGGCCATTTCGAAGATCCTTGTCGCCAATCGCTCCGAAATTGCCATCCGCGTCTTCCGCGCGGCCAACGAACTCGGCCTCAAAACCGTGGCGATCTGGGCCGAGGAGGACAAATACTCGCTGCATCGCTTCAAGGCCGACGAAAGCTACCAGGTCGGGCGCGGGCCGCATCTGACCAAGGATATGGGGCCGATCGAAAGCTATCTGTCGATCGAAGAAGTGATCCGCGTCGCCAGGCTGTCGGGCGCCGATGCCATCCATCCGGGCTATGGGCTGCTGTCGGAAAGCCCTGAATTCGCCGAAACCTGCGCCAAGGCCGGCATCATTTTCATCGGACCCAAGCCGGATACGATGCGCAGGCTCGGCAACAAGGTCGCCGCACGCAACCTGGCGATCGAAGTCGGCGTGCCGGTAATTCCCGCCACCGACCCGTTGCCCGACGACATTGAGGCGGTGAAGGCACTCGCCAAGACGATCGGCTATCCGGTGATGCTGAAGGCATCGTGGGGCGGCGGCGGCCGCGGCATGCGCGCCATCCGCTCGGAAGCCGATCTTGCCCGCGAGGTGACGGAGGGCAAGCGCGAAGCGAAAGCCGCCTTCGGCAAGGACGAGGTCTATCTCGAAAAGCTGATCGAGCGCGCCCGCCATGTCGAGGTGCAGGTGCTGGGCGACACACACGGCAATGCCGTGCACCTGTTCGAGCGCGATTGCTCGATCCAGCGCCGCAACCAGAAGGTGGTCGAGCGGGCGCCGGCGCCGTATCTCGAAATGTCACGGCGCGAGGAGCTCTGCGGTTATGCGCTGAAGATCGCCCGCGAGACGAGCTATATCGGCGCCGGCACGGTCGAGTTCCTGCAGGATGCCGACACCGGCAAATTCTATTTCATCGAGGTCAACCCGCGCATCCAGGTCGAGCACACCGTCACCGAGCAGGTGACCGGCATCGACATCGTCAAGGCGCAGATCCACATTCTCGACGGTTTCGCCATCGGTACGCCGGAATCGGGTGTGCCGGCGCAGAAGGATATCAGGCTCAACGGCCACGCGCTGCAGTGCCGCATCACCACGGAAGATCCCGAGCATAATTTCATTCCCGACTATGGCCGCATCACCGCCTACCGCGGCGCCACCGGTTTTGGCATCCGCCTCGATGGCGGCACCGCCTATTCGGGTGCGGTCATCACCCGTTTTTACGACCCGCTGCTGGAGAAGGTGACGGCCTGGGCGCCGACGCCGGCCGAGACCATCGCCCGCATGAACCGCGCACTGCGCGAGTTCCGTATTCGCGGCGTGGCGACCAACCTTACCTTCCTCGAGGCGATCATCAATCATCCGAGTTTCGCCGACAATTCCTATACGACCAAGTTCATCGACACGACGCCGGAACTGTTCGCGAGCGTGAAGCGGCAGGACCGCGCGACCAAGCTGCTCAACTACCTGGCCGATGTCAGCGTCAACGGCCATCCCGAGACGCGTGGCCGGCCGCAGCCGAAGGCGGATGCGGCGGCACCCATGGTGCCCTATCTCAACGGCAATGTGCCCGACGGCAGCAAGCAGAAGCTCGAGGCACTTGGGCCGGAGAAATTCGCGGCCTGGATGCGCGCGCAAAAGCAAGTGCTCGTCACCGACACGACGATGCGCGACGGACACCAGTCCCTGCTCGCGACGCGGGTGCGCACATATGACATCGCCGGCATTGCCGGCACCTATGCGCGCGCGCTGCCGCAGCTTTTGTCGCTGGAATGCTGGGGCGGAGCGACGTTCGACGTCGCCATGCGCTTCCTGACCGAAGACCCGTGGGAACGGCTGTCGCTGGTGCGCGAGGCAGCGCCCAATTTGTTGCTGCAGATGCTTTTGCGCGGCGCCAACGGCGTCGGCTACACCAATTATCCCGACAATGTCGTCGAGCATTTCGTCAAACAGGCCGCCGCCGGCGGCATCGACCTGTTCCGCGTCTTCGACTGTTTGAACTGGGTCGACAACATGCGCGTCGCCATGGACGCGGTCGGCGCCGAGGGCAAGCTGATCGAAGCGGCGATCTGCTATACCGGCGACATACTCGATCCGGCCCGAGCCAAATACGACCTCAAATACTATGTCACGCTGGCCAGGGAGTTGCAGGCGGCGGGCGCCCATATCATCGCGGTCAAGGACATGGCCGGCCTCCTGAAGCCCGCGGCGGCACGAGTGCTGTTCACGGCGCTGCGCGAGGCGACCGATCTGCCGATCCATTTCCACACGCACGACACGTCGGGCCTGTCGGCGGCGACGGTGCTGGCGGCGGTGGACAGCGGCGTCGACGCCATCGACGCGGCGATGGATTCCTTGTCGGGCAACACCTCGCAGCCTTGCCTGGGCTCGATCATCGAAGCGCTGAAGGGCACCGAGCGGGATCCGGGCCTCGACCCGCAATGGATCAGGAACATCTCGTTCTACTGGGAGGCGGTGCGCAACCAGTATGCCGCCTTCGAGAGCGACCTGAAGGGGCCAGCTTCGGAAGTCTACCTGCACGAAATGCCAGGCGGGCAGTTCACCAATCTCAAGGAACAGGCGCGCTCGCTCGGTCTGGAGACACGCTGGCACGAAGTGGCGCAGACCTATCACGACGTCAATCTGATGTTCGGTGACATCGTCAAGGTGACGCCGTCGTCCAAGGTTGTCGGCGACATGGCGCTGATGATGGTGAGCCAGGACCTGACGGTTGCCGATGTCGAAAATCCGGCCAGGGATATCGCCTTCCCGGATTCAGTGGTGTCGATGCTGCGCGGCGATCTCGGCCAGTCGCCCGGCGGTTGGCCGGAGGCACTGCAGAAGAAGGTGCTTAAGGGCGACAGGCCAATCACGGCCCGGCCTGGCTCCCTGCTGAAGCCGGCCAATCTCAAGGCCAGCCGCAAGGAGATCGAAGACAAGCTCGAGCGCAAGCTCAGCGAATTCGAATTCGCCTCATGGCTGATGTACCCGAAGGTTTTCTCCGACTTTACCGCAGCCCAGGAAACCTACGGGCCGGTCAGCGTGCTGCCGACGCCGACCTATTTCTACGGCATGAAGCCGGAAGACGAGATCTTTGTCGACATCGAGAAGGGCAAGACGCTGGTGGTGCGCTGCCTGGCCATCGGCGATGTCGACGAGAAGGGCATGGTCACCGTGTTCTTCGAGCTCAACGGCCAGCCGCGCCGGGTCAAAGTGCCGGACCGCGCGCATGGCGCTTCCGCCGCCAAGGCGCGGCGCAAGGCTGAACCGGGCAACGAGGCGCATGTCGGCGCGCCGATGCCCGGCGTCGTCTCGGCGCTTGCCGTTGCCGCCGGCCAGGCGGTCAAGGCCGGCGACGTGCTGCTGTCGATCGAGGCGATGAAGATGGAAACGGCATTGCATGCCGAGCGCGACGGCACAATCGCCGAAGTGCTGGTCAAGGCCGGCGA
>NZ_RZSX01000980.1:0-2192 GCF_004023105.1 Mesorhizobium sp. M5C.F.Ca.IN.020.32.2.1
CCCCATGACGAGGCAGGCATCCCCGTATGCCGATGGCGACACGCCAAGATAGCCCCGCACCTGGGCGGCGGTCTCCATCAGGTCGCGCCAGTTGGCTATCCCATTCACAGCGTAGTCGACAATGTCCGGGCAGGCTTTCAATACAAGTCCAAGTTGATAACCTTTCGGCGGCTCCGTCGTTCGCCGTTCTTGCGCAACCGGTGCCCCGCTCTTTTCTGGAGCAGGTTCAAATTCATTAATAGAGTCGGTGTTTGAATCAGATTGCTGCCGTTCAGAACGATCGGCATTGCCGTTCGAATCTTCGACATTCATGTGCGATTCCAACAGGATATCGATCTCCTCGCGGATCTCGGCCAGGTCGGTCACAATCGGCGCCAGGTCGACGATCGCCGCCCTCCGAGGAATCGCGTCCACGATTGCCCTGAAACGCCTCCACAAGTCTCCCCAGTCGCCGGGAACATCTTCCTCGACGGCCGCTTCGATCAGCTTTTGGATATCCCGGCGGTACAGCGTGATGCGCTCTCGCATGAGCCTCAGCGCTCGATTGTCCGCTCGCACGCGTTCCGCTGCCTCCGCGAACTCGTCTGCACGCGCCAGTACTGGGGCAAGCGAGAAGCCGAACGCCTCCTCGAGGCCCCCTCCCCTCCCCTTGCGGGCGTACCGTTTGCCGTTTGGGCTGTCCCGGCGGATGATAAGGCCACTGTCCACCAAGGTCGCCAGGTGTCGCCGCAGCGTTACCTCCGACATCCCGTGAGACCGCAGGATCAGCTGTTTGTTCGAGGGGAACACGACCAGGCCGTTTTCCTCGCTCAGCTCCGTGTCCGGATAGAATGACAGCAGCGCTGCCAATACCGCCAGGGAGCGGTCCCCGATGCCGACGACAGCTTTTCCCTCGCACAGGTCCCTGTAGACCTGCCATTTGTCGGCAGCCTTCCCTTCCGCGATTTCCTTCGAGTCATTCTGCGCTGCCAACATGGCAAGCGACATCGGTCGCCGCCCAAAGGGCGTCGTTGCAATACCCGTCTCCATTTCTTCCTTCGCCTTTCAATCAGGCAAAAGAAATCCGCTCGCCGACACGACGCTGTGACTCTTGACAGTGATTCGTGGAAATGCGATTCTCAGTCTGCTACAACTTTGAGAGAGGCTTCCACGACTAAGGTCGTTCGGGGGCCTTTTTCTTTTGCGGTTCTACTCCTGCTTCGATTTGCTGCTTGCCTGCCAGTCGGCGTAGAGATCGTCCAGCCGCCCTGTCAGAAACGCGCCGAAGCCCTCATCGGCTCCGGCAGTCTTGAGGGAGAGCGTATACGCCTTCCCGTTATCTTTGATCTTCCCAGCAACCTTGCCGCCGTGTGGCTTCCACTCGCTAACAGTCTGTTCCCGCTGGGGCTTCTTCGAAGCCTCGGCCAAAACTAGCATGAAGCGCTCGTCCGAGCTCAGGGGCCCGAACTCGGGCTTCTGGATAGCATTACGGGCAGTTTCCAGCACCTTGGGTTCGGCGATCTTTTCAGCGAGTTCCATCCACCTGCGGCGGCCCATTGAGGGCGCTGCGCCGATGGCCTTGACGATTCCGCTCGGGATGCCTTTCGCGACGGAAAGCAGCTTGGAAAGCTCCGTTTTGTCGGTCGACAGCGCCTGCATAATGACATCCCGGCTGAAGTCGTGGCTTTCGAGGCCCGCTGCGAAGAGGGCCCTCTCGATGTACGAGAGATCCTTTCTTGCGGTGTTCTCGATGCCCTGCGCGACGACAAGCTCGTTGTCGGTCAACTGCCTGACAACCGCTCTCACCTTCCGCTTCAGAAGCCGGACAGCGCGAAGTCTACGGTGCCCGTAGGCAACTTGGTAGCGACCTTCGAGATCGGGATGCTGCCTCACGAGTATCGGCACCTCTTGCCCGTTTTCCTCGATCGACCTTACGAGATCGTCCGTCGCAGTAACCTCGCCGTCTAGGCGATCTCGCACGAACGAGCTGTCGATGAGTTCCGGATCGAGTTCGACAACCTTCTCGCCTGCCTTCAGGGCTTCCTGCAGTTCACGAGCTTCCTGATCCATGCGGTCAAGGGCAAGCCCCATCGTCCTTACGGGTCCTGCCAACACACGGCCTCCGTCGCCCTCCCCCGAAAAGTTGGCCGCGGCCAACTTTTCGGGGGAGGGCGACGGAGGCCGTGTGTTGGCAGGACCCGTAAGGACGATGG
>NZ_RZSX01000981.1:0-2182 GCF_004023105.1 Mesorhizobium sp. M5C.F.Ca.IN.020.32.2.1
CTACCAGAAGCTCGGCTTTGCACCGGTCGCGCAAAAGAAGGAGATCGTGCATCCAATGACCTTCGCCGAGCGTGCGGCCAGTGTCATGCGGCCATGATTTTCTCCGCAAACTGAACCTATTGTTCATCAATGCTTCAGCTTGTCTTCGCCATCTTGCCGGCACCATCAATGCGGGCCGAGGGCGAAGGAGAAAAGACATGCTGACCCGACGCACATTTGCCACCCCGCTGGTTGCGGCCCTCGCCATGCCGACCCTTGCCGCCGCTCAGGCAACCACGCCTTCGGCGGCGACGATCGAGCGTCAGCTCGAGGCCTCGCCCCGCGTTAAGCTGCGCCCGAACCAGCGCGTCACCATCCGCGAATTCAAGAGGCGGCCGGACCTGCGGCGCATGGCCCGTTCGATCGATATCCAGTCGATCAATTTCGCCTTTGGGTCGGCGGCCATCTCCGAATCGCAATATGGCAAGATCGAAAACATCGCCGATGCGCTTCAGCGCATCCTACGGCGCGACCCCGGCGCCCGCGTGCTGATCGAAGGCCATACCGACGCGGTTGGCTCCTTCCAATCGAACCAGATCCTGTCCGAACAGCGCGCCGCCTCGCTGAAGCGCACCTTGGTTCGCGAATTCGGCGTGCCGGGCTATACGCTGGAAACCGTCGGCTACGGCGAGGAATTCCTGCTCGTGCAGACGCAGAACGAGAATTGGCGCAATCGCCGGGTGACGCTCCGCCGCTTCGACGACTTCATCCGCTGAGCCTGTCCGAAATCCGCATTGGCGGCCATCTGAAGGCGTCTTCTGCGCTTCCGGTGCTCACGGACCTGAATCTCCGCTCCGCTCCGGTTCTCGAAGACACCATCATCTGACTTGCCACTGCGATGTTCGAACAGGCTCAGTCACTGCGGTCTGGATCAACACCCGGAAACGAGCCTGGCTTTAATGAGCCGCGCTCTTTACATATCGCTGTCGGTCAAAGCTCGATGGTGATGGAGGACCAAAAGATGACGATACGGGTGGTGATGGCCGGTGCGACCGGCTGGGTCGGCAAGGCGCTGGTTCCGGCGATCGGGGCGCAAGGCGACATGGCACTGGCCGGGGCTGTGTCACGCAGCAGCGCGGGGCAGGATTCCGGCCTCCTGGTTGGCATGCCGGCCAACGGCATCACCGTTTCCGCCTCTTTGGCCGAGGCGCTGGAGGTGCCGTCGGACGTGCTGGTCGACTACACCAAGCCGTATCTGGTGAAAGACCATGCGCTGCTGGCCATAGAAAAAGGACGGCACGTTGTGATAGGCACGTCGGGGCTGGGTGCGACCGATTTCGGCGAGCTCGACGCTGCAGCACGCGCCAATCGTGTCGGCGTCATTGCAGCCGGCAATTTTTCAATCACCGCCACGCTGATGAAGCGGTTTGCACTGATGGCGGCAAAATACGTGCCGGATGTCGAGGTGATCGACTATGCGAGCGCCAAGAAACCCGACGCGCCGTCCGGCACCGCGCGCGAGCTTGCCGAAGCGCTGGCCGATGTCCGCAAGGCTTCGACCGCGCGTCCGGTCTCGGAGGTCTCGGGTGTGCCGGGAACCCGCGGTGCGGCGGTCGGTACGGGCGAGGGGGTGCAGGTGCATGCGCTTCGCCTGCCTTCGTACATCCTGTCCTGTGAGGCGCTGTTCGGCCTGCCCGACGAGCGGCTGACCATTCGTCACGACGCCGGCTCGTCCGCTGCTCCTTACGTGGCCGGCACGCTGCTCGCTATCAGGCGGGTACAGGAGATCACAGGGCTGGTGCGCGGTCTCGACGCCTTGATGGACTGATCCAAATTGGCAGGAATCGGGTGGGAGACGCTGACGCAGCGGCGTAATTTTCGGTCGACGACACCGGAGATTTCGCCATGACCATCCAGTTCAAAGCCTTGCCCACGGAAGATGTCAGAGCCTTGCAGCGCGGCGCGCCGGACGCCTATGGCCTGATACCAGAGCGGAAAATATCCGACGGTGACGGCGTGCCTTGCCGCCACTGCCTGAAGAACGTGGCCGCTGGAGAAGCCTATCTCGTCCTGGCTTACCGGCCATTCCCGGAATTGCAGCCCTTCGCCGAGACCGGTCCGATCTTTCTGCATGCCGAAGAATGCGAGCGCGCTGCCGAAGCGGAGGCGCTTCCAGAAATGCTCGAAAGCGCCGACTACATCG
>NZ_RZSX01000982.1:0-2181 GCF_004023105.1 Mesorhizobium sp. M5C.F.Ca.IN.020.32.2.1
GAGCTGGATGCCGACCGGCCGGTCTCGCTTGCAAGCGCAGCAAGCGAGACCGGCCGGTCGGCATCCAGCTCAATGCGCCGCACCGCCTCCGCGACACGTTTCTCGTCGCGGCGGCTCGGCACCCGGGCAGCAGGCGTGACGCCGGAGGCGACGGCTGCGCCGGCAATCCGCAGACCGATTTCCTCGAACGCGTCGACGTCGGCCATCTCGCGTGCGGATTCCGCCTCGGCCAGCAGCGGTGCCAGCGCCGGCAAGGGCGGCAGCCGCGGCGTCTCGAAGGCCAGCTTCTTCACGCCCGGCATGTCGGCAACGATCTGTTCCATATAGGCCGGCTCGAACTGGAAGGAGAGGCAGCGGTCGCCGGCGCCATGCTCGTGCCCACACTCATAGCACGTGCCAGGGTTGCCGAGCAGGAGCGCGCCCGGCGTCAGCATCGCATTGCCCTGGCGTGCGCGGTAGCGGAATGTGCCATTGGTCACCACGGCGACGCAGAAATTACGGTGCTCTTCCTCGAACGGGCGATCGGAGGCGCCGGCGGTGCAGACCACGTCCAACACCTGCCAGCCTCGTCCGGACGCCAGTGTATGCGCGCTCGTTGTCATGGCTTGAAAGATAGCAATTTTTCCCAAGCACAGAACCCTGCCGCCGCCTATTCCCTCCAGTCTCCTGACAAGATGAGGTCGAAATCATGTTCAATTCATCTTCCTTTGTCGAAGCCCTGCACAGCGACGAGCCTGCCGGGGACCTGGCCGAAAAACTGAACCTTTACGGCCGCTTCGTCGGCGCCTGGACATTCGATGCCACGCGCCACCTCGAGGACGGCCAGGTGCTGACCGGGCGCGGCGAGGTGCATTTCGGCTGGGTGCTCGAGGGCCGCGCGATCCAGGACGTATGGATCCTGCCGGCGCGCGACGCCGGTCCCTCACCCTCCCTCGGCAAATGGACTTTCTATGGCACGACATTGCGTGTCTATGACCCCGGCGTCGAGGCCTGGCATATTTTCTGGAGCGATCCGCGCACCCAGTACTACAGCCGCCAGCTCGGCCGGGCCGAGGGCGACACCATCGTCCAGCAAGGCGCTGACGGCAGTGGCACCTCGGTGCGCTGGAGCTTTTCCCGGATTACCGAAAACTCCTTCCGCTGGCTGGGCGAACGCTCTCAGGACGATGGCGCGACCTGGCGGCTCGAAGTCGAGTTCCTGGCGCAGCGAGCCGGCAGCACCTGACCTGCACGGTTTCCCCTGACGCTGCTTTGCTCTACCAATGCAGGGGTCTCGGGCACGGCCCGGCGGGGAGGGTCAGAGATGCCGAGCTTCGACAGCCTGTTCAACGCCTTCGTCACCATTCTCGTGACCGTCGACCCGCCAGGCCTGGCACCGCTCTTCCTCGCCGTGACGCGCGGCATGAACCGCGAGGAGCGCAACCAGGTTTCCGTCCGCGCCTCGATCATCGGTTTCCTGGTGATGGCGCTGTTTGCAATCGCCGGTGCATCGATCCTGTCGGTGTTCGGCATCACGCTGCCGGCGTTCCGCGTCGCCGGCGGGTTCCTGCTGTTCTTCATCGCCTTTGAAATGGTGTTCGAGCGCCGGCAGGACCGCAAGGAAAAGATCGGCGACGTCGCCATCGCCAAGGACATGATCCACAACATCGCCGCCTTTCCGCTGGCGATCCCCCTGATCGCCGGTCCGGGCGCGATTTCAGCGACCGTCCTGCTGTCCGGCTCTTTTCCAGGTTTTGGCGCGCAGGCAGCCCTTGTCGGCATCATCGCGATCTGTCTTGTCATCACCTACCTGGTGTTCGTGCTGGCCGAGCGCATCGACCGCATCCTCGGCCAGACCGGCCGCTCGATCCTGACCCGGCTGCTCGGCGTCATTCTGGCGGCGCTCGCCGTGCAGTTCGTCGCGGACGGCATCAAGGCGCTGATCGCGGCATGAAAACGAAAGCGGCCTCGCGCTTGATTGCAGAGGCTGTCATTATCGTCGTCCAGCTCGCGCGGCGAACCGCCGCCACCAGGCGCTATCCTACCTCGCCATCGTATCGATGACTTCGAAGTCGTGGGTGATCTCGGCGGTCTTGGCCATCATCGCGGTCGCCGAGCAGTATTTTTCGATCGACAAGTCGATCGCCCGTTTCACCTTGTCGCGCGAAAGCGCGCGACCCTTGACGATGAAATGCATATGGA
>NZ_RZSX01000983.1:0-2179 GCF_004023105.1 Mesorhizobium sp. M5C.F.Ca.IN.020.32.2.1
GTAGCCGGAAGAGGCGCATTTAATGCGGCAATTAAGCCACTACCGGGATTCGAACGTATTCGTGCGTTTGAGTTCTGAATGATTTTGGCTTGCAGCAAAGGCGTTGTCATGTTCGCTTGCGCTTGAACAATAGTTGCTGATCCGCATAACCGGGGTGTTCTTTTGGGGGCTGACAGCAGGGAACCTGAAACACACCGCGCCGGCTGCCCAAATGGGAGAAGCCGGCGCGGTGTGGTTCCCATGCAAAACGAATGAGGGAATAACGTGCCGTCTTTACGCAAGAGCCTTTTTGCCGCCGTCCTCGTTTCGGCGACCGCGCTTTCTCCGCTGGCCGCCTCGGCGGAAACTATTCTCGGTGCACTTTCAAAAGCCTACCAGAACAATTCCCAGCTCAATTCGGCTCGTGCCGGCGTCCGTGTCACCGATGAGGGCGTCGCCATCGCCAAGTCGGGGTGGCGCCCGACCATCACCGGTTCTGCGGACATCGACTTCTCCAGAAGCCATTTCGATGCCCGTATCAATGGCCCCGGGTCGAACCGAAGCATCTCGTTAACCACTGGCAACTTCGGCGTCCAGATCGACCAGACTCTGTTCGACGGCTTTCAGACCAGGAACAACGTCGCTGCCGCCGAATCGCAGGTCCGCGCATCGGTCGAGAGCCTGCGCAACACCGAAGAGAACATTCTGTTCAACGCGGCAAGCGCCTACATGGACGTGATTCGCGACCGGCAAGTCGCGGTGCTGACGGAGCAGAACCTGCAGTTCCTGACCGAGCAGGCGCGCGCCGCACGTTCGCGCTTCGACGTCGGCGAAGGCACCCGCACCGACGTGGCACAGGCCGATGCCGAGCGCTCCTCTGCCGTGGCGGAACTGGCCGCCGCCCGCGCGCAGGCGCTGGCAAGCGCTGCGACCTATCGCCAGATCGTCGGCGACGAGCCAGGCAGGCTCAGGGCCGCTTCGCCGCTGTCGAAGCTGTTGCCGTCGAACCTCGATGCGGCGATCGCGATTGCATCCAGCGAGCACCCGGCCATCCTCGCCACCCAGCATCTGGTCGACGCGGCGGCGTTTGGGGTGAAATCGGCCGAAGGCGCGCTGCTGCCGCAGCTTTCGGCTTCCGCCGGCGTTTCCAGCGCCTATCGCAGAACGGCCCCGGGCTCTGCCGATACGGGGCAGGATGGCACAACCAATTCGGCCAGCATCGGTGCCACGTTGACAATACCGATCTATTCGGGCGGGCGCACGTCGGCGATAGTGCGTCAGAATAAGGAATCGCTCAGCCAGGCCCGGATCGAGGTCGATGTAAGCCGCGACACCGTACGGCAAGCCGTGACCTCGGCATGGACGCAATATATCGCCGCGCAGCAAACCGTGGTGGCCAACAGGCAGGTGATCGCCGCCGCGCAGCTTGCCTTGAGCGGCGTCATCGAGGAGCGCAATGTCGGCCAGCGCACCACGCTCGACGTTCTCAACGCCCAAGCCACGCTCATCACCGCCAAGATCAACCAGGCCAGTTCCGAACGCGATTTGGTGGTGGCGAGCTATGCCATCCTCTCGGCGATAGGTCGTCTTTCGGTCGATCGTCTCGCCCTTCAGGTGACGAAATACAGACCCGAAGAGCATTACAATGCGGTCAAGGACAAGTGGATCGGCCTGCGCACGCCAGACGGCCGCTGATCGCTCCACCAGTTTCAATTCCGTCCAGTTTCAAGGCATTAGAGCCCGCCGTTCAAAGGAACGCGCGGGCTCTAATCTGTTGAAATCCAACGCGCCCTCAGATTGGGGATTCTCGTAAGGCGATCCGTCGGTTACGCTGTTGCCATGATTCGAATCCGGCTTTGGCCGGACTGGAAATCTGCAACGAGTCACAAGGGCGGCGGATGTGACGATGGCGACAGCAAGCAGCGTACAGCGCGAACCTTCCATGGAGGAGATACTGGCTTCCATCAGGAGGATCATCGAGGACAACGATACCGGCCGCAAGCAGCCGGATGAAGCGGACGACCTGCTGCAGGATTTAGCGTCGGTTGCCGTGCCTGCACCGGCGGCAGGCGAGGCGCCGCCGGCGACAGGCGAGGCGCCGTCGGCGGTAGGCGGGGCGCCACCGGAGGCGGGGGCGTTTCGCGCCGAGTTGCGTCCGGGGTTCGACGCCAGGAGGCCGGTCACGCTGACCGAGGGGCAG
>NZ_RZSX01000984.1:0-2178 GCF_004023105.1 Mesorhizobium sp. M5C.F.Ca.IN.020.32.2.1
TGCGAGCATCGGCTTCTCGCATCTGAAAATGGCAGTTTTGTCACATTTGTCAGTTAATTGACTGTCCAACGCGGTCGTCTTCCGCGATCGCCCCATGACGCAACAGCAAGACTCAGCTATCTCTAGGTATGCGGCGGACCTGATACCCGCCTGGCCGGCGCCATCGCTCCCCTCCCAAGCGGCGCCGGCCACTTTCTGCGTTCCATCACTGCGCCGGCGGCGTGCCGGGTTGATCATCGCCTGACGTCGACTTGGGTGCAGGGTCGACCTGCGGGTTTTGATCGGCGCCGGGGGCCTTTGTCGGTGGGATGTTGTTATCGCAAGCCGCGACAGCCAGCGCTGCCGCCAAAACGAGCCAGGTCGGGGCCAGCAAAATTGAGAGCTTGTTCATCGCAACCTCCTGTCATCGGGCAAACGAGACGGTGCCGATTTGGTTGCACGCTCAGGCAGAGCTCGGGGCGCTCGGAAAGCGGGGAACAAAACGAGAGAGCGAGGAACAAAACGCGGGCTCTTCGGTTGGTCCACACCAATGGAGAAAATCATGATCCGTCTGCTCATAGCCGGTGCCGCCGTCTACGTGGCCTACCGTATAGTCAGGGAAATCATTGACGAGGTGCCCGATGACTTCGATCCGCTGTTGCTGCCGCCTCCCGATGACGACAAGTCGTTGCGGCGGCAGTCGGCGGCCATGGGCGTAGAGCCCGAGCGCTAAGTCCAGTTCATCGGCTGGTGCGCCAGTAGAAACGGACGCATCGATCGCAACTTTCGCGTCGAAACCGTTGCGAACAAAGCGGAAACGATGCTTGATGGGCAATGAACCTCGCTGCCCGTGATTCGACCTTCCGGCCTGACTATCTCGCGAAGCTGAATGCCGAGCAGTGCCTTGCCGTCGAGCATGGCGACGGCAGGGTCGCCGGGCCGCTACTGGTGATCGCCGGCGCCGGCTCCGGCAAGACCAGCACGCTGGCGCATCGCGTCGCGCATCTGATCGTCAGGGGCGCCGACCCCAGGCGCATCCTTTTGATGACGTTTTCGCGTCGTGCCGCATCGGAAATGGCCAAGCGGGTCGAACGCATCGCCGGCGAGGTGCTCGGCCGAGACGCTTCCATCATCACCGATGCGCTGAGCTGGGCCGGCACGTTTCACGGCATCGGCGCCAGGCTGCTGCGCGATTATGCGCCGGAGATCGGCCTCGATCCGGCCTTCACCATCCATGACCGCGAGGATTCGGCCGACTTGATGAACCTCGCCCGGCACGAACTCGGCTTCTCCAAAACCGAAGGCCGTTTTCCGACCAAGGGCACGTGCCTGGCGATCTATTCGCGTGCCGTCAACGCGCAGGCGCCGCTCGGCGAGATTCTCGGTTCGGTGTTTCCCTGGTGCGCGGGTTGGGCAGAACAGCTTAAGACGCTGTTCGCCCGATATGTCGAGATCAAGCAGGCGCAGAACGTGCTCGATTACGACGACCTGCTGCTCTACTGGGCGCAGATGGCCGGCGAGCCGGAGATATCAGCGCATCTGGGCGGGCGCTTCGACCATGTGCTGGTCGACGAATACCAGGACACCAACCGGCTGCAGGCCTCGATCCTCACGGCGCTCAAGCCGGACGGCTCCGGGCTGACGGTGGTCGGCGACGATGCGCAGTCGATCTATTCGTTTCGAGCGGCGGAAGTGCGCAATATCCTCGACTTCCCCAAACAGTTCGCGCAGCCGGCCGAGATCGTCATGCTTGAGCGCAACTACCGCTCGACCGAGACCATCCTGGCCGCCGCCAATGCGGTGATCGGCGAGGCCTCGGAACGCTTTACCAAGAACCTCTGGTCGGAGCGCAAATCGGCGGAAAAGCCGAGGCTGGTCAGCGTTCGCGACGAAGCCGAGCAGGCGAGTTACGTCTGCCAGGCTATTCTGACCGAGCGTGAGGCCGGCACGGCGCTGAAAGCGCAGGCCGTGTTGTTTCGCGCCTCGCACCACAGCGGGCCGCTGGAGATCGAGCTGACGCGCCGCAACATCCCGTTCGTCAAGTTCGGCGGGCTGAAATTCCTCGACGCCGCCCATGTCAAGGACGTGCTGGCGGTGCTGCGCTTCGCCGAAAACCCGCGTGACCGCGTCGCCGGTTTTCGCGTGCTGCAGCTTTTGCCCGGTATCGGCCCTTCGGCGGCATCGCAGATCGTCGACACC
>NZ_RZSX01000985.1:0-2174 GCF_004023105.1 Mesorhizobium sp. M5C.F.Ca.IN.020.32.2.1
GGTTCATCTTGCTCCAGCGCTCAGAGCAACACATTGAAGACCACCGTATCGGATCCGGCCGCCGCGGAAATGGCGAAATGCAATTGCCACAATCCGCTCATCGTGAATTTCACCCCATCGATGCGATAGCAGCCGTCGCCCAGATAGTCGGTCGCCTGCGGGCTGGTCGGTAGACCGTGCCTGTGCCGCGGCATGCCCCCGGAAATCGTAATCCCGGCGCCCTCCACCGGGGTTCCCGCACCTGTCTTCAGGGTCAGCAGCCAGGATTGCAGCTCGCCTTGCCTGATGACACCCCGCTCCGGCTCGAAACTGGCCACAAACAGCCCGTTCGTCGTCTTCTTCGAGCGGGCGACTTCGGGGCTCGCAAGCCGAGGCGCTTGCGGCGCTGTCAGATAGACGGCAGCGAGAATGCCGGCCAGCAAGGCAGCCAGACCAAGACCTGCCAGAACATAACGCCATAACGATGCCAAACCGTTTCCTCTTCCGGAGATAACGTCTCGCTGGGCAGATTGCGTCCCGCCTTCCGCGTGAGAAAACGCCGTTGGCGCAAGAATCCGCCATGGCCAAGCATGGCGCTGCCGCTCGCAAAAAGCTACAGCACCGGGTCTTGGTTTTGTGCATGTCGTTATCCCAAAACCGCTGCGCAAGGTTTTGGGCGACATGCACCAGGAGATAGATTCATGACAGGAAACGGCGTCGCCTCGATCGGTGAATGCATGCTCGAACTTTCAGGCCAGGCGGGGCCGAACTGGCGCATGGGTTTTGCCGGCGACACGTTCAATACGCTGTGGGCGCTGCATGCGCTGAGCGGCGATCGGCCGGCGACCTATGTGTCGGCCTTCGGCGACGACCCGTTTTCGCGCGACCAGATCGGTTTCTTCGCGCAAAACGGCATCGGCGTCGGCGCCAGCCCGATCATATCAGGCGCCCGGCCCGGCCTCTATGCGGTCACGCTGACCGGAGCCGAACGCTCATTCACCTACTGGCGCGGCGATGCGGCTGCAAGGCAGCTTGCCTCCGACCCGGCTGCTTTGGCGAAAAGCCTTGAAAATCAGGCGCTTGTTTACTTTTCCGGAATCACTTTGGCAATTCTGGATGGCGCTGCGCGCAAGACATTGCTGGCAGCGGTGGCCAAGGCACGCGCCGCCGGCTCGCTTGTCGCCTTCGATCCCAACTACCGGCCGCGATTATGGCGCCAGCGCGAGGAAGCGCAGGCCGCGATCCTCGATGCGCTCGCAGTCACCGACCTAGCGCTACCGACCTTTCCCGACGAGCAGATGCTGTTCGGCGACGCGGCGCCGCAGGCAACCGCGGAACGGCTGCGAAAGCTGGTCGGCGAAGTCGTCGTCAAGAACGGCGAGGAGCCGGCGCTGATCGCCGCAAACGGAACCCTGCAACCCGTTCCGGCCGTGCATGTCGCCGTCCCCGTCGACACGACCGGCGCTGGCGATTCCTTCAATGGCGCCTATCTCGCCGCCCGGCTCGCCGGGCACGCTCCGACTGAGGCCGTGCTGCGCGCGCATCGCGTCGCCGCGGCCGTCGTTCAGGTGCGCGGCGCGCTGGCGCCATTCGAAACGTTAAGGGCGGCGTTCGAAGATTAATGCATGTCGCGCGAAAGTGCGCAGCGGTTTTGCGATGACGACATGCATAAAACAAGACCTTAAGGCGCGTTGCATGAATCATTCAAACGCGACGCGCTTTAGGGTCAAAACGCAATCAGACTGACTGCCGCCAATGGGCGACAACCTTGCAGCCCAAGGCGGGTCGCTATCCGCGCTTTTCGATGACGCCATATAGGACGTTGCGGTTCTCGCCAAAGAACACCTGCGCCTCGACGGTGTTGCGGTCGACGCTGGCGTTGATGATGTTCCACATATCGGCCTCCGACCGCAGCAGCAACACCCAGTTCATGAACGTCTCCCGGTAGCCGGCGTCAGGGTTGCCCTCTGCGTAGTTCGCGAAGAGGAATGTCCCGTTCGGCTTCAACATCTGCAGGCAGGTTTTCGTGAGCTTCACGGCGACGTTGTGCGCAAGGTAGTCGTAAAGGCCAGAGGCGTAGATGAAGTCGAACTTGCCAAGCTTGTGGCCCCGCGTGAGCATGGTTCGTACCGAACCGTCGATCGCCTCTACCGCGGTGCCCTGGAAGTCGCGCTTGATCAATCCAACGCTCTGAG
>NZ_RZSX01000986.1:0-2169 GCF_004023105.1 Mesorhizobium sp. M5C.F.Ca.IN.020.32.2.1
CGCCGATAGGCCCCGCCTGCCGGCTGTGCGAACGCATCGGCTGCCTGGCCCGCGCCGAGCCGCCGGTGACGCGCCCGCTCGGTCTCGACGAGATGGTGACCGGACTAAGCGCCTTCGATTTTCAGTGAGGCCTTGGCAGGCGACCTGCCGTCCTTGCCACAACCGCCGTCGTCCGCTGGATCACGCCTGGCAATCGTCTTTGCGTTACGCCAATGAGGCACGTTCTTGGCGTCCGTTGCGCATCGTGCCGCCCCGAAATCGTCGACAGTCGCGCCCATGACCGACACCGCATCATCACCGATCGCCGTTTCGCCTGCCGTCTCGCCGCGTGAGGAGCGTATCGGCTTCCTGTTGATATTCCTGTCGGCGCTGATGTGGAGTTTCGGCGGCGCCATCGCCCGCTTCATCGACGCCGGCGACAGCTGGACGGTGGTGTTCTGGCGCTCGGTCTGGGCCGCCGCCTTCCTGATCTGCTTCATGGTCTGGCGCGACGGCTGGCACGGCACGGTGAGGTTGTTCCGCGGCATGGGCCTGCCCGGCCTTGCCGTGGCGTTCTGCTTCGCCACCGCATCGACCTCTTTCGTAGTGGCGCTTGCCTATACCACTGTCGCCAACATCCTTTTGATGCAGGCCGGCGTGCCGCTCTTGGCGGCGCTGTTTGCCTGGGTGCTGTTTCGCGAACGGGTGGCCTTGGCAACCTGGGTGGCGATTGCAGCCGTTATTGCCGGCGTTGCCATCATGGTATCGGAATCGCTCGATGGCGCTGTTTCGCCCATCGGCGACGGCTTGGCGCTGCTCATCGCTGTGATGTTTTCGATCGCCACCGTCATCACGCGGCGCTTTGCCCATGTGCGCATGACGCCGGCGACCTGCCTCGGCACGATGCTTGCCGCCGCATTCGCGGCATCCCAGGCATCGCAATTCGGCGTATCCAGCAGCGACATGGGCTTCCTCTTTGCATTCGGTGTGGTCAATCTAGGTCTCGGCCTTGCCTTCTTCGCCACCGGCGCCCGGCTTGTTCCGGCGGCGGTCGCTGCACTGCTCGGCACTTTCGAGCCGATCCTCGGCCCGATCTGGGTCTGGCTCATCCATTCCGAGGTGCCGTCGGGACGCACCATCCTTGGCGGCACGGTCGTGGTCACGGCGCTGCTCGTCCATATCGGGCTCGAATTCAAGCGTCAGGCGCGGCCCGTGCGGCCGGGTGTCACCGGCATGCCGTCGCCTAATTGATGCAGCGCACGCGCCAAAGCGAGATGAGCCATTGACAATGGCGCAGCCGCGCGGGCAGGCTGCCAATACGGCAACAACAAGACAGGCTCATCTTGCCAAGTCTCCCCTCCGGCCCGACCGAGACCGGACAACATCGTCGTATCCCTGCCCGCGCCGTGGCGAGAGCCTTTGACGGCGCCGGAATGCCACCTGGATCACGACATAGGAACGGGGGGCTTGGCCGCTGCGCATCGAACCACGATTGGGTTGGCGGTTCGCGCTTGTCGCTTGTCGGAAAGCTCAATAATCTGAAGCAAACGCCCAGCCGCGCAGCCCCGCGACGAGTTGGCGATGGAACACTCATCAAAGGAGAGACGCATGACCCGCAAAGCATTCTGGCTTTCGGCGACCTCGGCATTTCTGACGCTTTTCACCCTCGGCGCTCATGCCCAGGACCGCGTCGTCAATGTCTATAATTGGTCGGATTACATCGACAGCTCGATCATCGAGGATTTCACCAAGGAAACGGGCATCAAGGTCACCTATGACACCTTCGATTCCAACGAACTCCTGGAGACGAAACTGCTTGCCGGCGGCAGCGGCTACGATGTCGTCGTGCCGACCGCCAATTTCCTCGCACGCCAGATCCAGGCAGGTGTGTTCCAGAAGCTCGACAAGTCGAAGCTGCCCAACATTTCCAACATGTGGGACATCGTTTCGGAGCGCACAGCCAAGTACGATCCCGGCAACGAATATTCGATCAACTACATGTGGGGCACGGTCGGCCTCGGGTATAACGTCAAGAAAGTGCAGGAAGCGCTCGGCACCGACAAGATCGATAGCTGGGACGTATTCTTCAACCCGGAAAAGCTGGCCAAGCTGAAGGATTGCGGCGTCTATGTCCTCGATTCCCCGAGCGACATCCTCCCGAACGCCTTCAAATATCTGGGCATCGATCCC
>NZ_RZSX01000987.1:0-2166 GCF_004023105.1 Mesorhizobium sp. M5C.F.Ca.IN.020.32.2.1
GCAAAGACCTTGCTCAACACCACCGAGGGCATCCTGCGGCTGCGCGGCAATTGGCGCGTCCACACGACCGCCTCCGGTATTGCCATTCCCGCCATGCCGACCCTTCACCCGGCCTATCTCTTGAGAACCCCCGCTCACAAGAAGCTGGCGTGGCGGGATTTCCTCACGGTGAAAGCGAAGCTGCGGGCGCTCGGTTGACGACCAGCGTTTCTTCGCCCCGCTATAACCTGCCCGGTAATTGAAATACATCCGCTGCCGGCCTAGTCATGCGCTTATGACAGCAACCCAGACTTCCGCCGGCAGCCTTATTCGCGAATGGCGCACGCGCCGGCGCATGAGCCAACTCGATCTCGCCATGGAAGCCGAAATCTCGCAGCGGCATCTGAGCTTCGTGGAAAGCGGCCGCGCGGCGCCCTCGCGCGACATGGTGCTGCATCTGGCCGAGCAGCTGTCGATCCCGCTGAGGCAGCGCAACCAGCTCCTGCTGGCCGCGGGCTTTGCCCCTAGCTTCAGCGAGCGTTCGCTCACCGATGCCTCGCTGGCGCCGGCGATGGCAGCCATCGAGATCGTGCTCAAGGGGCACGAACCCTTCCCAGCGCTCGCTGTCGACCGGCACTGGAACCTAGTATCGTCAAACGCCGCCATCGGCCCGTTCCTCGCCGACGTCGCCGAGGCGTCCTTGCTGACGCCCCCGGTCAATGTGCTGCGGCTCAGTCTGCACCCCGGTGGCGTCGCGCCGCGCATCGTCAACCTCGCCGAATGGCGCGCGCATCTTCTCGATCGGCTGAAACGCCAGAACGACGCTACTGGCGATCCGGTGCTGGTCGAACTGGAGCGCGAGCTTCGGACCTATCGGTCCGCCCTGAACGGCGCACGGCCGGTGCCGGTTGAGCCGAACGCGATCGTGCACCCGCTGCGGCTCGCGCATGGCGATGCCGTGCTGTCGTTCATCAGCACCATCACCGTGTTCGGCACGCCGCTTGACGTGACGCTGTCGGAACTGGCGATCGAATCCTTTTTCCCCGCCGACGAACAAACGCGGACGGTGCTGGTGCGATTGGCGAAAGACCGGGCCGAGCTGCCCTGATCATCCTTGCGGCGGGGTCGCCTGGCGGGGGCGGGCACGTTCGAGGCCAAGCTGTCGCTCGCGCCAGATGATGAAGATGCCAGCGGCAACGACGATCAGGCCGCCGATGAGCATATGAACCGTCGGGACGTCGCCGAAAGCGAGATAGCCGACGACTATGCCAAGCAGCATCGACGTGTATTCGAAGGGCGCCACGACCGAGGCCTCGGCATGGCGATAGGCTGCCGTCATCAGAATCTGAGCGACCCCGCCGCAAAAGCCTGCAGCAATGAGCAGGCCCGCCTGGACCGGGGTCAGCGCCTGCCAGCCGAACGGCAGCGACAGCAACGCCAGGACGCTCGCCGTCACCGAAAACCACAGCACGATGGTTGCCGTAGGCTCGCTCTGGACGAGATTGCGCACCAGCAGCATGGCGACAGCCGAGATCGCTGCCGCGACCAGGGCGGCGATGACGCCGAGCACCTCCTGATCGCCGAGTGCTGCGCCCGAACCCAGCAGCGTCAGTTCCGGCCATGAGATGACCAGCACCCCGACCAGTCCAACCGCAACCGCGCTCCAGCGATAGACGCGGATCGCTTCGCCGAGGAAGATCGAACTGAACACCACCACCAGCAGCGGCTGTGCGTAGTTCAGCGTGATCGCTTCCGGCAGCGGCAGCCGTATCAGCGCGAAGAAGCCAAGCCCCATGGCGCAGACGCCTACAACGCCGCGCGCAATGTGGTTGAGCGGGCGCTTGGTCGAAAACGCGGTGCCAAGCTTTCCCTGGAAGGCCAGGAAGACGACGATCGGAAAGATGGCGAAAAAGGAGCGGAAGAAGACGATCTGGCCGGCCGGCACCGTGCCCGCCGCCTTGATGCAGGACGACATGGCGACAAAGACCGCCACCGACACGATCTTGAGCATGATCCCGGTCAGCGTGTTGTGCCCGCCGGGATGGTCCGTCGGGTTCACTTAGCAGCTGCTTCCTGGATCGCAGCCCAGATGCGCGCCGACGATTTCCCGTTCTTCCATTTCGAGACCCGCAACGTGCCCTCGACCACCAATGCACTTGGCATCAAGGGAGCAGGCGAGGCGGGCAC
>NZ_RZSX01000988.1:0-2159 GCF_004023105.1 Mesorhizobium sp. M5C.F.Ca.IN.020.32.2.1
GATCCATACTCCGGGCGGCGCAGGATACGGTCCCGCCAGGGAGCGTCGGCGCGAGGCCGTCCGGGACGACCTGACGAACGGGCTGGTTTCGGCGGGAGCTGCCGAGCGCGACTATGCAGAGAAGCCGCAGCCTGCCGCGCGGGAGGTTGCCGACGTCAGATAGCCCGGTCGCACGCAGCGCCAAAAACAAAATCGGCCGGGTCATCCCCGGCCGGTTGTTTTGAAGCTGCAGGCGTCAGAAGTGGATCGTGCGGCCCGTCTCCATCGCCTGCGTAGCGGCCAGCGCGAAGCGCAGCGCCTGGAGGCCGTCGACACCGTCCGCCGAAGGCCTGCCCCGTCCGCGGACCGCGTCGACGAAGTCGCCGATGGTCTGGTCGTAGGGGATCACGTGCTCTACGGGCACTTCACGCGTTCCCGACTGGGTACGCACCGTGACACGGCCCTGCGGCTTCTGCCACAAAACATCCGCGCCGAGCACGGAGCCCTTCGTGCCGTGGATTTCGACGGCGGTACCGCCAAATGGCACCAGGAAGGTGTCTTGGCAGATGACCAACAGGTGGCCGGGGAATTCCCAGACCGACGTCACATTGTCCTTGATCCCGTGCGGGGCGGCGCCTGAGGTCAGCCCCATCGCCGTCACGGCCACCGGATCGGCGTCGAAATAGTAACGCATCAGATCGACGTCATGCACGGTCAGGTCTAGGACGACGCCGGCGCCCGTCGACGGATCGTTCAGGCGCCAGCGCGCCAGATCACCCGGCAGATCCACCGTGAAGCCGATGCGTGCCGAGGTGATCTCGCCGAGTTCCCCGGACTTGATGACGTCCTTGATGGCTCGATGGGTCGCCATGTTGCGCAGGTGATGGTTGGTCGCCAGGACTACGCCGGCCTTGCGCGCCGCCTCAACCATGGCTTCGCCATCCTCGGTGCTGATACTGAGCGGCTTCTCGCAGAGAATGTGCTTGCCTGCCCTGGCGGCTGCGATTGCCTCTTCTCGATGTTTTTCGTTCGTGGTCGAAATGTACACGGCGTCGACTTCCGGGTCGGCGAGCAGCGACTCGAGGCTGGTGTGGTGACTATGCAGCTCGAGATCGCGCGCATAATCAGACGCGCGCTTCTCGTCGCGGCTGTAGACCGACACGACCTCGCAGTCCGGATGCTTGTTGATCGAGGCCGTCAACCATTGTTTGGCTATGTTGCTGGCGCCGATGAGGCCCCATTTGATTTTTTCTTGCCCGGTCATCTGAATCCTCTTCGGCTTGTGATGGGTCTGCGCGGGCGTTCGTATAAGCCCAGTCCGTGCGAATGAATGGAAGTCCCGTGATGACATCGGCCCGGTGTCTCAAACGGCTGAAGCGCGGTCGCCCTTGCCTGCCGGTTTTCGTGTTGGCCGCAGTTCCCGACCTGCAATCGATGCCGGAGCGGCGGTCAGCCGCCCCGGCATACCAGGTCTTTGTCTAGAGCCCGGCAAGGCCCGACTTGAGGCGCGCGACCGCGTCACCCGACGTCAGCTTGGTGTTATTGGCGAAGGAGCTGATAACGTCCTCGAACACGCCGCGCACCTCGCGGGACTGGGCGTGGTTCTGGGATAGAGACGGCAGGACACCGCCCTTTTCGGCGGCGGCGGCGCGGTCTGCGATTGCTGCCTGCCCGCAGGCGTCGAAGGCTTTCGGATCGATGTCGGTGCGGGCCGGGATCGAGCCCTTGCGGATGTTGAACTCCGTCTGCACCGCCGGATCCATGGTCAGGCGCGCCATTTGCATCTGCGCCTGCCTCGCCGCCTCGTCCTTAACCGGAAAGAAGCCCCAGTAATCGGCTAGGAAGACATAGGTGCCGGCTGTCCCGGGTGCCGCCAGGCACAGGTAGTCGACGTCGGCCTTCTTGTTGGCCACCGTGAACTCCCCCTTGGCCCAGTCGCCCATGAAATGGAACGCGGCTTTGTCCTCGATCACCATCGCTGTCGCGAGGTTCCAGTCGCGGTTCGCCGCGCCGGCATCGGCGTAGCTCAACACCTTGCGGAAGGTATCGAATACCTGGACCATCTTGTCGCTTTCAAGCGACGCTCCGTCCAGTTCCTGGATCGCCTTCTTGTGGAAGTCCGCTCCGCCGACGCCCACCAAGATGTCCTCCCAGAGCATGAATTCTTGCCATGGCTGACC
>NZ_RZSX01000989.1:0-2146 GCF_004023105.1 Mesorhizobium sp. M5C.F.Ca.IN.020.32.2.1
GGCGCGCCAGCACCGAACAGACGGAATTGACCACTTCCGACGGCATGCCGGCCATCTCGAAGCAGGTCACCGGGCGCCCGTGATGCGGCACGCGAAAAATATTGCCGATCGTCTCGTGGATGGTATCTTCGATCAGCCGCGAATTGAACATGAAGCGGTAGCGCGGATCCGAGGCTGCCGATTCGATGCGCGTCTTCAGCGATTTGAGGGTGGGGCGGTCGTTCTTGCTTTCCAGCAGTCCCATGCGTTCGTCGATCTGCTTGATAAGATCGACAACGCGATAGGGCACCGGGGTGTCCGCGGTCAGTGTATCAGTGCCACGCCTGAGATAGGTGCCGGAATTCGGGTTGCGATACAGGTTCTTGGCTGCGGGGATGAGATCGCGCAAAGCATCGACCTCTTCCGGCACGGTCTCGCGCCCGCGAAACAGCACTTCGGCAAATTCCTCGAGCTTGAACATCCAGAAGGGCAGGTCCAGCGTCGTCGAATCGACCCTGACGCAGTGCTCGGGCAAGGACGCGGCGAACTCGTTGTGCGGATCGAGGATGAGAACGCGCAGGTCGGGTCGAGCGGCGATCGATTTGCGCAAAAGCAGCGAGACGGCGGTGGATTTGCCGACGCCGGTGGTGCCCACAATGGCGAAATGGCGCGCCAGCGTGTCGTCAATGGCGATGTTGGCGTCGATCGCCTCATCCTGTGACAGCGTTCCGATGGTAATCGAATGACGTCCGGCGAGATCATAGACCGCCTGCAAGTCGCGGCTGCGGATGCGGTGGGCGATGGCGCCGATATGCGGATAGGTGGTGATACCGCGGTCGAAAATCGGTTTGGTGCCGGGCTCGGCGCCGTCGCGCACCTCGCCGATGAGCTCGATTTTGACCTCGATTGGGTTCTGGCCCGCATTGCTCCAGGCGCGATCCGACTTGCCGATCTCGTAGACCAGGCCGACGGTTCGCGTGGCGCCAAGGTTGATGGAGATCATCTTGCCGACGCTCCAATGGCCGGTGACCGTGCCTTCGACATCGGCGGCATAGGCGCTGATGGTGGCGCGCGCGCCGTCGCACTGGACGACATTGCCCAGAATGCGCTTGTCGTTCTGCTCCGCCTTGCGGCGCTCCTGCAATGTCGGCTCTCCGACGGAGGCTTCGCGGTCGACGAACATGGACAGGCTGTTTCCCATTTCCCCAGGCGATCGACCTTACATCGACGAGGTTAAGGTGGGGTGAGGTCGGATGGTGTAAGAGCAATTAAGCCATTCGTGAAAATTGAATTTTGATCGGCGCCTTGCTCTAAGCTAAAATTTCGTTATACCGGATGAATGACTGATATAGCGAACGACATATCCTCGACCATCGGCAGGCGAATACGCTCCGAAAGAGCCTTGAGGGCCTGGTCGCTGGCGGAGCTCGCAGACCGGTCCGACGTGTCGAAAGCTATGCTCAGCACGATAGAGCGCGGCAAGACGAGCCCGACCGCAGCACTTCTCGTGCGGGTCGCCGCGGCCTTCGGCATGACGCTTTCCACTCTCATCGCGCGGGCCGAGCTGCAAGGCGGCGGGCTGCTTCGCGAAAGCGATCAACCGCTTTGGCGCGATCCCGCAACCGGCTATGTCAGGCGGCATCTTTCGCCGGTCTCGGATATGCCGCTCGAGCTGATCCGGGTTCAATTGCCGGCGGGAGCCAAGGTGAGCTTTCCGGCAGCGTCCTATGCCTTCATCAGACAACAGATATGGCTGATGTCCGGACGGCTGGAATTCACCGAGGGCGACGTCGTCCACAGTCTCGAACCGGGTGACTGCCTGGCACTTGGCGCGCCGTCGGATTGCAGCTTCCACGCTCCGGGACCGGACGCCGCCGAGTATCTGGTGGCGCTGGCCAGAGGCTGATGACAGGGCCGCATCTTATGGCCCGATCTCACTCCAGGGATCTTGCACGCATGAGTTCCATCGAAATCAAGGCGCTGACACAAACTGCGCAAACGCATGCAATGCTGGTCGATATGCTGATCGAGACGGTAGCGGCCGGTGGATCGGTCAGTTTCATGCATCCGCTGGCGCCGGACGCCGCAGGCGCCTTCTGGAGGAAGTCGCTTATTGCGGCTGCAAGAGGCGAAAGAGCTGTGCTCGGCGCCTGGGACGGCGAGGCTC
>NZ_RZSX01000098.1:0-11085 GCF_004023105.1 Mesorhizobium sp. M5C.F.Ca.IN.020.32.2.1
GTATGGGCGCCGGCCCAGTCCAGCTCGACTGGCTTGCCGTCCGCCGCCGGAAAATGCAGCGTCGCGCCATTGTAGCGGGCGACGCCGAAGCGCATGCCCTTGGGCGAGAACGCCAGCCCTTCTACCGAACGCGGATGCATGAATTCTTTAGTCTTGCCGTCGGCAAAGCGCACAAAGGCGATTTTGCCCGAGGCATAGGCCACGGCGCCTTGTGGTCCGGCGGCGACGCTGGTGATCCATTTTTTCCCGGCGCTTGCCAATTCTGACGCATTGCCGCCGGCGATAACCGAAAAAATCTTGCCGTCCTCGCCGCCGGTGATCAGCCGGTCGTTGGCCGCATCGTGGAACGCGGCGAGCAGCCCGTCATTGGCCTGCGCCGTCTTGTGGCCATGGTCCAGCCGATGGATTGTGCCGTCGGCCAGTGCGAAATGCGGTACGTCGCCAAGGAAGACGGCGGCGATGCAATGACCCTGGAGATCAAGTGGGGCGACTGTGGGCATGGCTATCGTGGTTCACAGCTAGACGGGATTGCAGGGGCGGTTCAGGCGGCTTACTCGACGTTTGCGGTTCCGGCAACCATGAGGATCTGCATCGAAACCACAATTGTGGCGACTCCGATCGTCAAAACAGTCCCTTGGCCCGCAGACCAGCTGCGAAGGTCGCCAATGGCATCACCAAGGTCAAATCCTGGCCTTGGAGGCTCTCGGCACCATAGCTGGCATACAACCGTGCTGCCCGCTCGTTCTTGGCGTCGATGATGAGCAGGATGCCGCCGCCCTCACCTGCAAGCCGCAGGCAGCGCAACGCTGCGGCGGCTAGCAGCTGACCTCCGAGCCCTTGCCCGGCGACGGCGCGGGCGGTCGCAAGCCGGGCAAGCTTGAAGCCGGAACCTCGTGTCGCGCCAAGCCTCTCGTCATGGCGTCGGGCACTGCTTCATGAGCTACAGCGGAAGGGGCGATTGTATAGAAACCGAGGAGCCGGTCCGAAGCCGCGTTGTCGATTGCACAGAAGGTCTTGGCCGCGTTCTGATCGTGGCTCTGCCGCGCGAACCGACGCAGAAATCGTTCATCTGCGCATCACCGCAACCGAAAGAAACCCGATCGTGGCGTTTCGCAATCGACTCCTCTTGCCAGAACGGAAGCGTCACACAGTATCCGGCAAGGCAGCGATCGCCGCTCGCAACCTAGCGCTGGGTTTCGGCGGGTTCTCAAGTAGGTCAAGGATTGGACGCCCTCATCACCTCGGCAGCTTCGATCACGGCCTGCGCTTCGGGTACGATCTTGTCGAGGATGAAATCGGCCATGTCCTTGTGCGACAGCGCAGCTGCGCGGGCGATGATCGCCTTCTGTGCCGGTGGAATGCGTATCTGATAACGTTCGGTTTTATCGTCGGCGGATCTGGAGATAATCTGTCCTCTTTTGCACTTCTGTACACATGATATGTGTACAGAAGGCAGTAACCAACCCCTATTCGGTCCGTTACGCCTGGCAGGCGTCGAAGCTCTTCTTAAGGCGCTCGGCATCGAGCTCGCGGCCGATGAACACCAGCCGGCTCTCGTGCTTCTCGCCGTCCTTCCAGGCGCGCTGGTGGTCGCCCTCGATGATCATGTGGACGCCCTGGATAACGTAGCGCTCGTCATCGCCCTTGAGCGCGATGATGCCCTTCAGCCGCAGGATGTTCGGGCCTTCCACCTGGGTGATCTTCTCGATCCACGGGAAGAACTTCTTCGGGTCCATCTCGCCGCCGCGCAGCGACACCGATTGCACCGTCACGTCATGGATATCGGAAGGGTGCGTGTGATGATGGTGGTCATGCCCGTCATGGTGATGATGCCCATCATGATCGTGATGGTCATGGTCATGATGATCATGGTCGTCATGCGCCTCGAGGAAGTGCGGATCGTTCTCCAGCGCTCGGGAAAGATCGAAGGCGCCACGGTCGAGCACCTCGGACAGCGCCAGGCCGGCGCGGGTGGTGCGATGGATCCTGGCCGCCGGGTTTATCGCGCGGATCGTCGCCTCGACCTTGCTCAGTTCCTCCGGCGTGACGAGATCGGTCTTGTTGAGCACGACAACATCGGCAAAGGCGATCTGGTCCTCGGCTTCGCGGGAATCCTTCAGCCGCAACGGCAGGTGCTTGGCGTCGACCAGCGCCACCACGGCGTCGAGCCTGGTCTTGGAGCGCACATCGTCGTCCATGAAGAAGGTCTGCGCCACAGGCACCGGATCGGCGAGGCCGGTCGTCTCCACCACGATGGCGTCTAAACGGCCCGGCCGGCGCATCAGCCCCTCGACAACGCGGATCAGGTCGCCGCGCACCGTGCAGCAGACGCAGCCATTGTTCATCTCGTAGATTTCCTCGTCGGATTCCACGATCAGCTCGTTGTCGATGCCGATCTCGCCGAACTCATTGACGATGACGGCGTAGCGCTTGCCGTGGTTTTCCGAAAGGATGCGGTTGAGCAGCGTCGTCTTGCCGGCGCCGAGATAGCCGGTGAGAACGGTTACGGGGATCTGCGTCGTCTGTGCATCGCTCATGTTGGGCCTCGAAAAGGATTGTTGGCTCCATATAGGATGTGCGCCGTGCTTTTGCACGCGGCAAACCGATGGGCCAAACACCAACATTGCCGGCTTTCCCAACATCGCTGAACTTTCATTAGCGCTGGCGGATTTCACTGCCTAGATAAGAACAAGGCAGCTTGCTCGAAAGAAACCAAAAGAGGCGCCGAATGTCCGACAAACCGTCCCCGTTGAGCCGGCGTCAGGCGCTCGGCTTCATTGCCGTCAGCGCCGGCGGCGGCGTCTTCCTTCCGGGCATCGCGCTGGCTCAGCATGCCTCGCCCTATGTCGGGCTTGCCCTGTTCGATAGCGGTGCCGGCGTTTGCGCGATCACGCCGGAAGCGACTGAGGGGCCGTTCTATTTCGACCCGAAGCTCCAGCGCGCCGATATCACCGAAGGCAAAGCGGGCATTGCTCTCAATGTGCGGCTGCAGGTGGTCGACGCGGCCTGCCGACCGCTTGCCGGCGCGCGTGTCGACATCTGGCATTGCGACGCGCAAGGGCATTATTCAGGCTATCGGGGACAAGGCGACGGCCAGGACGTCGATACGTCAGGCCAGAGTTTTCTGCGCGGTTGGCAAAAGACCGACGAGAGCGGTATCGTCTCGTTCGCCACCATCTATCCCGGCTGGTATCGCGGCCGCACCACCCACATCCACTTCAAGGTCTTCCCCAACGCTAATTCGGTGATGACCGGCCAGCTGTTTTTCCCCGATAGTCTGAGCGAGCAGATATTCACCACTGTCGCGCCTTACACCGACCGGTCCGGCAAGCGCGATACGTCGAATGCCAGGGACGGCATCGCGCGGCGCGCTGGGCCGCTGTCGCAGGCGGCGCTGCGCGAGGTGGCGGAGGCCTACCAAGCCTTGATGATCGTCGCGATGAAGGCTGGTTGAGTCTCGTCGTGTGTGGAGTGCTCCGCTGCAAGCGTCCACCTCTACCGAAAAGTCGTTTGTCATCTAACTGAAATAAACATCTGGCATTAGCCACCGCGGACACCGCATTGCTTGCCGGCAAAGCTGTTTTGCAAAGCCGGATCTTTGATCGTCGATTGCCAACCGGGCGGCTGCCTCTATGCTGTCCGCACCGGTTCGGCCGAAGAGGGATGACCATGGCCAAGGCGGACAAGACTGCGACAATGAGCCGGCTGCATTCGGCGGCGCGGCTGGCACGTACTGCGCTGGCGGCGCGGCTTCTAGGGCACGGCTTCTATGCCGGTCAGGACCAGATCATGCTCGCGCTCGACCGTGAGGACGGGCAGACGCCCGGCAATCTTGCCGGTCGCCTCGGTGTGCGCCCGCCGACCATCACCAAGACCATCAACCGGCTGCAGGCGCAGGGCTTCCTGGAAAAGCGCGCCTCTTCCGCCGATGCCCGCCAGGCCCATATCTTTCTGACCGACACGGGCCGCGAAATCATTCATGCCATCGAGAAATCGGTGAAGAAGACCGAGAAGCAGGCGCTGAAGGGTCTCGATAAAAAGGACCAGAAGGCGCTATTCAAGCTGCTCGCCCGCGTTGAGGCGAACCTCTCGAACGGCGAGATGGTTCTCGTCGACGATGAGATCGACGCCGACGATTGATCAGCGGCTGACGCCATCAGGCAGCGGCTGCTGACGATCCATGGACCAATGCCGACCAGCGGCCCGGCGTGACACCGAACGCTTTCTTGAAATGTCTGTTGAAATGACTTTGGTCGCTGAACCCGGCCGCTATCGCGATCTGCGCCAGTGGCTCGCTTGCCTCGATCATGCGGCGTGCTCGTTGAAGCCGGCGCATCAAGAGAAAGCGATGCGGGCTGGTGGAGAAGGCAGCACGGAAATGCCGCGATAGGGCGTAGCGATCCAGCCCGGTGATCGCCTCCAACTCGTCGGAGCGGACGATACGGAAAACATTCTCTTCCAGATAGTCGCGCGCCAGGCTGGCCGCGCGCCATGCTGTCCTTGGGATCGGTTTCGCCGGCAGGCCTGCATGCCGTGCCAGGCTTCGCATCAGCTGCGCAATGAAGTCGGCGACAAAGAGATCGTCCAGCTTCTGGTCCAAAGGCCCCAGCGCCGAAAGCAGCCTCGTGCGGAAGACAGGATCCGTCACCACGGCATCCCTGACGAAAGGCAGCGATGCGTCGATCGTATCAAGGCAGTCCAGCACGACGGACGGCACCAGATAAAGCATCCTGTAACGCAGGCCCTCTTCGGTGCCGGCACCGCCGTCGTGCAATTCGTCGGGATGGAGCACGATAATCTGGCCGGGCAGGCTATGATGCGACGCGCCGCGATAACGGAAACTCTGGACGCCATGCAGTGTCACGCCGATGGCGTAGGTATCGTGACGATGGAGATCGAACGCGCTGCCGTGGAACCGGGCCTCGATACGCTCCATGCCGGCGGAATCGGGTGCCGAGATGACGCAGTTCTCAGCCGCGTCAACGCACAAACGTCCAAGACCTTGGAAGGCCTCGCCATCTAGACTGTGTGACATCGCTTCACTCACAAACCTCGAATGGCAAATGTCTCATGTTCGACACGAAATTTGCAATCGTGCTGCAGGACGACCTTCCCGTCTGGCAAAAGCTCAATGTCACCGCCTTCCTGACCAGCGGTATCGTTGCGCAGTATAGCGACATCATCGGCGAACCCTATCGCGACCGCGCCGGCAATATCTACAATCCGCTCTCGATCCAGCCGGTCATCGTGCTTTCGGCCGATCGCCCGACGCTCAGTGCGATCCACCGGCGGGCGCTGGACCGCGGTGTGACGACCTCGCTCTACGTCGACGAAATGTTTTCGACCGGCCACGACGCGGCGAACCGCGCCGTCTTTGCCGAATTCGCACCCGACGACGCCAAGGTCGTCGGCATCGCGGTGCGTACCGAAAAGAAGCTTGTCGACAAGATCACCAGGGGCGCCCGTATGCATCCCTAGTGCACGTAGTCAGCTGATGTCAGCCTCCTCTGGCTTGCCGGCAGGTGACATTTGCCTCAAAGGTAGGGCTCTGCCCTGCTTCCATCCGGCCTGAAATTGAGTGCTCTCCCAAGACAAGACGAAAGCGCGACGCCTCCGGCGGCGATCCTCTGCATGCGTTCCGTCTATGTATTTTTCACCTTCCTCGACACCAGCAGCAAATATCTTGTCATGGCCGGCGTCTCGGCGCTGATCGTCGCCTGGGCTCGCTTCGCCGTCCATGTCGTGCTTGTCGGTGTCTTTCTGCGTGGATGGCGCGAGCCGGCGCGCTTTCGCGCCAACAATCTGCCGGCGCATATCCTGCGCGGCGCCTTCCTGTTCGGATCGACCATTTGCAACGTCATGGCGCTGCGAACCTTGCAGCTGGCCGAAACCACATCGATCTATTTCTTCGCGCCGATGGTGATCACAGCAATCGCCGGTCCTTTGCTCGGTGAATGGGCTGGCTGGCGGCGCTGGCTGGCAATCCTGAGCGGCTTCGTCGGCGTCCTCATCATCACCCGGCCAGGCGTTGGCGTCTTTGGCGTCGGCCATCTCTTCGCGCTCGGCTCGATGCTGTCGAACTGTTTTTACGTCATCATGACGCGGCGCATGTCGGCCACGGAAACCTCGGAGAGCCTCATTCTCTTTTCGGCGCTGGCGCCGGCGGTACTTCTCCTGCCGATGCTGCCGTTTTCGCTTTCGCTGCCGCAGGATAGCTGGCACTGGTTCATCCTGCTGATGCTTGGCGTCTTTGGCGCAATCGGCCACTGGCTCCTGGTTCAGGCCTATCGTCTTGCCACCACCACGGCATTGGCTCCCTATCCCTATTCACAGATGATCTGGATGGTCATTGCCGGCTGGATTGTCTTCAACCAGTTTCCGGACCGCTGGACGCTCGTCGGGGCGATCGTCATCGTCGCCAGCGGCCTTTATATCGTCCATCGCGAGCACCGGCTTCGCGTGCGCAACCGCGCCGCCCTCGACGTCGAGGTGGAAGCGCTGGCAAAAAAACTTTGATTTGTTCCGGAAGGGTGGCATAAGGCCGCGTTTAAACTGTTTAGATCATGATCCCGAAAGTGGCATCCGGTTTTCGCTGGAGATCATGGATCAGCTCTAGATCGTCGGGGGAGCGCAAGGCGCTGGCACAGAAGATCAAGCTTTCGACGATCGCGGATGCGCTCGGTGTGTCCACGGCCACGGTCTCGCTGGCTCTGCGCGACAGTCCGCTGGTTGCCGGAAACACCCGCGACCGCATCAAGGAACATGCCCGCGCCATCGGCTATATCTACAATCGCCGTGCCGCCAGCCTGCGCACCTCGCGTTCGGGCATCGTCGGTGTCGTCGTTCACGACATCATGAACCCGTTCTTCGCCGAGATACTGCGCTCGATCGAAAGCGAGCTCGATCGCAGCCGGCAGACCTTCATCCTGTCGAACCATTACGACCAGCTTGAGAAGCAGCGCACCTTCATCGACACGCTTTTGCAGCTCGGCGCCGACGGCGTCATCATGTCGCCGGCCATCGGCACGCCGCCCGAAGACATATTCATGGCCGAGGAAAACGGCCTGCCCGCGGTGCTGATCGCGCGCTCCGTCGAAGGCGCCGACGTGCCGGTGTTTCGCGGCGACGATGCCTACGGCACTGGGCTTGCCACCAACCATCTGATCTCGCTCGGCCATAAGCGCATCGCCATGGTCGGCGGCACCGACCAGACCTCGACCGGCCGCGATCGCTACCAGGGCTATGTCAACGCTATGGAGTCGGCCGGGCTGGAGGTCAGGCCGTCCTGGCGCATCGCCGGTCCGCGCACCAAGCAGGCCGGCTTCGAGGCCGCCGGGCAGTTCCTTGCGCTGAAGGACAAGCCGACCGCGGCCTGCTGCTGGAACGACCTCGTCGCCATCGGCCTGATGAACGGTATTGCACGCGCCGGGCTGGTGCCGGGCATTGACATCTCCGTCACCGGCTATGACGATCTCGAGGAGGCGGCGATCGCGACGCCGGCGCTGACCACCGTGTGGAACGGCCAGCGTGAAGTCGGCCGCCGCGCAGCCAGCGCGCTGCTCGACAAGCTCAATGGGCAGATGGTGCGGCCGTCGCAGGAACTGATCAAGCCGGAACTGCATGTGCGCCAGTCGACCGGCAAACCGGTGGAGCGTGAATGACAAAAGCCGAACAGCAGCAAGCAGTCGCCATTCTGGTGCCGGGCCAATTCAATGATCATGCGGTCGGTCGCATCGACCGGACGTTCAGCCGCGTCTGGATCGAACGGGCCGATGCGTCGCTGGTCACCGACGAGCTGCGCCGGACGGTGCGCGGCATTGCCGCCTTTGGCGGGATCAACGCAGCCCTCATCGACGCGCTGCCGAACCTCGAGATCATCGCCAATTTCGGCGTCGGCTATGATTCGGTCGATGCCCGTCACGCAGCACAGCGCGGTGTCATGGTCACCAACACGCCTGACGTGCTGACCGAGGAGGTCGCCGACACGGCGATCGGGCTTTTGATCAACACCATCCGCGATCTGCCGCGCGCCGAGACCTGGCTGCGCGACGGCAGTTGGGCACGCAACGGCAACTATCCGCTAAGCCGGCTGACTTTGCGCGGTCGCAGCGTTGGCATTTTCGGCATGGGCCGCATTGGTCTCGCCATTGCGCGCCGGCTAGAGGCCTTTGGGCTGCCGGTCGCCTATCACAATCGGCGCCGCGTCGAAGGCCTGGCATACGAATACCACGGCACGCTGAAAGGCCTTGCCGAGGCGGTCGATACGCTGATCTCGGTGGCGCCCGGCGGCGCCTCGACGGAAAAGGCGGTCAACGCCGAGATCCTGTCGGTGCTTGGCCCGAATGGCGTCTTCGTCAACATCGGTCGCGGCAGCACGGTGGACGAGGCAGCTCTTGCCGCAGCCCTAGCCAATGGCACCATCGCAGCTGCCGGGCTCGACGTCTTCGCCGATGAGCCGAACGTGTCGCCGGCGCTGCTCGCCGCTCCCAACACCACGCTTTTGCCCCATGTCGGCTCGGCTTCGGAACATACCCGCCGCGCCATGGCCGATCTGTGCGTCGACAATCTGATTTCCTGGTTTTCGGAAGGGAGGGCGCTGACTCCGGTGCCGGAAACGGAAAAGGTCAAGGCGCGCAGCTGAGTGGCACGCTTTCTAATTTGTTAACTACGGCTTAACGCTTTGAATCATTCTATATCTATCGCCAAACACCCGGAGAACGCAGATGAAAGCTCTTGCTGCATTGATGGCGGTGGCCGCGCTGTTCGGCAGCGTTCAGCTGTTTCACGGCGGCAGCGGCGAAGGCCGCACAGCCGCCGATGAGCTAACGCCGTCGCCCGACGACTACAGGCTGGTGGCCAATGGCGACGAAGCCTCCTGCGCGGTCAAGCGCGGCACTGAGATTTCGCATGGCCTTTCGCTGTTGACGGTCACTGCGAATTGCCGCCGGGTCTTGCCCGGCATCGAGCGCGCGAAATTCTGGCGTGAGCAGGATGACGGCACGGTCACCTTCAGCGCGAACGGCATCGACCCGATCGTCACTTTCGGCGTCGCCGACGGCGACGGTTATGAATCCTACGCGCCAGCCCTGCCGCTGCTGTCGCTGGCGGCCGGCAGCGATTGATGTTGACGTCTGACCGCTGAACTATTCCGCGGCGGCCCGCGTGCCGGATTTCGCTGCGGCGTGCAGGCGCACCGCGTCGCCGAAGGCGCGGAATATCCTTGCTGAGATGCTGTCCGACTTGACCCAGTATTCGGGATGCCACTGGACGCCGACGGCGAAAGCACGGGCGTCCCGCACCGAACCCGCCTCGACCGTGCCGTCAGTGGCGACCGCCTCTATCTGCAGCTTCGGGCCGAGCCGGTCGATGGCCTGGCGGTGCACCGAATTGACCATGATGTCGCCCGCTCCGAAGACGCCGGCGAGGCAGGTTCCAGGCTTGATCGAAATGGACTGGCGGATGGCGAAGCGTTCGTCCTGATTGTCGCTCGCCGGTGCGCGATGGTCCAGCGATCCCTCGCGCTCCTGAATCTCTGTGGCCAGCGTGCCGCCCAGCGCCACATTCATTTCCTGGATGCCGCGGCAGATGGCGAGCAGCGGCACGCCGCGCTCCACTGCCTTGCGGATCAACGGCAGCGTCGTCGCGTCGCGGGCAGGATCGTAGGGACCATTGGCCTCGCTGGCATCGCCGCCATAGAGCGAGGGATGGACATTGGGCTTCGAACCGGTGACCATGACGCCGTCGACCGATGACAGGAGTTCGTCGAAATCGAGCCGGTCGCCGAAGGACGGCACCAGCACCGGGAATACGCCGGCGCCCGAAAGCGCCGCCTCCAGATATTGCTGCGGAACGGCATGCCAGGTGTAGTTATCGAACTGGCGGACGTCGGTCGATATGGCGACGAGCGGCTGCTGCATTTTTGATCCGGGTTCCATTCAGTGCAGGGGCATATTCTGCCTTTAAAATAGGCGATCCGAAGGCGCTTTGCCATGACAAGTTCGGCATGTCGCATGGTCCACCGAAACGGCGTTAGACTTAAGTTGCAAGAGGTGCGTTCGCGCCGCGAATTTCGCGGAAACGCCGCCGGCAAAACCGGCTGCCATGGCTGGACTCGACTTCTTGCCCGTGTAATGTCTGCCGCGAAGCCGATCCGGGGCACAGAGCATTTCCCGAACGTCGGTCTATTGATCCAATAGGGAGGACTTCATGGATCGTCGATCATTCATCCGCAAGGCCGGCGCGACTGGTGTGGGCGCCGCGGCGGCTACAGCAGCGCTTGCCGCGCCGGCCATCGCCCAATCCAATCCGAAAGTGACATGGCGCCTGGCGTCGTCCTTCCCGAAATCTCTCGACACGATCTACGGCGGCGCCGAGGTCTTTTCCAAGATGCTTGCGGAGGCGACCGACGGCAACTTCCAGGTCCAGGTCTTCGCCGCAGGTGAACTCGTGCCCGGCCTGCAGGCCGCGGACGCCACCACCGCCGGCACCGTCGAGGCCTGCCATACGGTGGCATATTATTATTGGGGCAAGGACCCGACATGGGCGCTGGGCGCTGCGGTTCCGTTCTCGCTCAACGCGCGCGGCATCAATGCCTGGCATTACCACGGCGGCGGCATCGACCTGTTCAACGAGTTTCTCGCCACGCAGGGCCTTTTTGGCTTGCCGGGCGGCAATACCGGCGTGCAGATGGGCGGCTGGTTCCGCAAGGAGATCAACACCGTCGCCGACCTTTCGGGCCTCAAGATGCGCATCGGTGGCTTTGCCGGCAAAGTGGTGGAAAGGCTCGGCGTGGTGCCGCAGCAGATCGCCGGCGGCGACATCTATCCGGCGCTGGAAAAAGGCACCATAGACGCCGCCGAGTGGGTCGGCCCTTATGACGATGAGAAGCTCGGATTCTACAAGGTCGCGCCGAATTATTATTATCCCGGCTGGTGGGAAGGCGGGCCGACCGTCCATCTGATGTTCAACAAGGCGAAATACGAAGAGCTTTCACCGGCCTATAAGGCGCTGGTGCACACCGCCGCGCAAGCCGCCGACGCCAACATGCTGCAGAAATACGACTTTCTGAATCCGGCGGCCGTGAGG
>NZ_RZSX01000990.1:0-2145 GCF_004023105.1 Mesorhizobium sp. M5C.F.Ca.IN.020.32.2.1
CCAGATGCTTTGCCTTGCCGCTGAAATCAGCCTCCTTGACCTTCGGACGGGCAAGATCGGCCTCCAGCAGATTGTACTCGGTCAAAAGATCCGCGTTCTGCAGGCGCAGGCTCTTCTCCATGCGGCGGCTGTTGGCGTAGGTCTCGACGCCAAAAGCCATCACGCCGGTCAAACACAACGCGTCCCATACGGCCAGCCCGTCTTCATATCGCATGTGCAGTTCCCAGCCCTGCTCACCGACATAGGAGATGCGGAAAGCGGTCACGTCCTTGCCGCCGATCTTGACGGGCTTGATCGCTGCAAAGGCAAAGTTCTCCGGCGTCAGCCCGTCCGGGTCCTCGACGACCTTCTGCAAGGTTGAGCGCGCGTTCGGACCCCAGATGCCGACGGTCACGTAGTTCTCGGTCACATCGGTGATGGTGACGTCGAACCCTTTGTCTTCTGCCGTCCGCTGCATGTAGTGGAAGTCCCGCGGGCCGGCATCGGCACCGTCGATGACGCGGCACCGGTCGGCCATGCGGATGACGGTCAGGTCGGCGCGCACCATGCCTTCATCGTCGAGGAAATGCGTGTAGATGCCTTTGCCGATATTGCCGTCGCCGCCGATCTTGGCCGCGCACAGCCATTCCATCAGCGCGACATGATCCGGCCCTGCCACGTCGTACATCGCGAAATGCGATAGATTTACGATGCCGCAATCCTCGCTCATGGCGAGATGCTCGGCATTGGAGACGCGCCAGAAATGGCGGTTGTCCCACTCGTTTTCGCGCACCGGCACCCGGTTGCCGTATTTCTCGAGCAGGTGCTCGTTGGCGGCATAGCCATGGGCGCGCTCCCAGCCGCCGAGCTCCATGAAATAGCCGCCGAGTTCCTTCTCGCGCTCCCAGAAAGGCGAGCGGCGCACGTTGCGAGCCTTGGAGAAGGGCTCGCGCGGATGGACGGCGGGATTGTAGACCTTCATCGCCGTTTCGGTGCAGCGGTCCCAGATGAACTGCTCTTGCGTCTGGTGCGGATAGAAGCGCGAATAGTCGATGGCGTGGTGGTCGATCGACGTCCGGCCGTCCGTCATCCAGTCGGCGATAAGCTTGCCCATGCCGGGGCCGTCCTTGACCCATATTGCGACGGCATACCAGAGGCCCCGCACCTTCTGGCTCTCGCCCATAGAGGGGCCGCCGTCTGACGTCACCTGCAGAAGCCCGTTGAAGGAATGGCTCTCATTATAACCCAGTTCGCCCAGGATCGGCGTCAGTTCCATGGCGCGCTCGAGCGGTGCCAGGATCTGTTCCATGTCGAGGTCGCGTTGCGAGGGCGAAAGACGGGCCTGGTGTTTCTCCAGAAGGTCGCGCGGATGGCAAAGGCGCGGATTGGTCTCCTCGTAATAGCCCCATTCGATCTGCCCGCCTTCGGCGGTCTTGGGGTCGCCGGTGTCGCGCATATAGGCCGAGTTGCCCTGGTCGCGCAGCAGCGGCCAGCCGATCTCCTTGCCGGTGCCGGCGAATTCGGTGTAGGGCCCGAAGAAGGTAAGCGGATGGTCGATCGGCATCACCGGCAGGTCCTCGCCCACCATTTCCGCGATCAACCGGCCCCAAATACCCGCGCACACAATCACGTAGTCGGCCTCGATTGTGCCACGGTCGGTCACCACGCCCTTGATACGCCCGTTCTCGACGACGAGCGACTTGGCCGGCGTGTTAGCGAAGGATTTGAGCTTGCCGGAGGCTTCCGCATGATCGACCAGCTTGCCGGCGACCGTTTGCGAGCGCGGGATGACGAGACCGGCATCGGGATCCCACAGGCCGCCCTGCACCTTCTCTTCTTCGATCAGCGGGAATTTCTGCTTGATCTCGGCCGGATCGATCAGGCGGGCACGCGTGCCGAAGGCCTTTGCCGAGGCGATCTTGCGCTTGATCTCCTCCATGCGATCGTCGTCGCCGACGCGAGCGACCTCAAGGCCGCCGATGCGGGCGTAATGGCCCATCTTCTCGTAGAAATCGATGGAATAGAGCGTCGTCCAGCAGGACAGGAAGTCATGGCTGGTCGTGTAGCAGAAGTCGGAGGCGTGCGCCGTCGAGCCGATGTCGGTCGGGATGCCTGATTTGTCGATGCCGACGATGTCGTCCCATCCGCGCTCGATCAGGTGATGGG
>NZ_RZSX01000991.1:0-2145 GCF_004023105.1 Mesorhizobium sp. M5C.F.Ca.IN.020.32.2.1
GGGGCCGGTTTCCGGACCGACGCCAATTTTGGTTTCGATGTGCCGGTGGCGGTTGCCGGCGTCGACCGCGCCATTCTCGATCCGAGATCGACCTGGGCCGATACATCAGCCTACGACCTGCAGGCGGCGAGGCTGGTCGGGATGTTCGCGATCAATTTCGAAAAATTCGAACCTCATGTCGACGCCATTGTGCTCGGCGCCGCGCCGCGCATGCGCGAAGCCGCGGAATAATCGCCGGCTGGATATCTGCACCTCAAGGCCCGGACCGGGATCGGGAAGGCCCGACCCGGGGATCGGGCCTTTTCTTTTTTCGTTTGCCGCGCCATGACTGCGGCATGAACGCCGACGACAAGATCATCATTGCCGACGATGCGGTGATCCATCCGGATGACCTGCACGAGGACTTCATCCGTTCGTCCGGCCCTGGCGGTCAGAACGTCAACAAGGTGGCGACGGCGGTGCAATTGCGCTTCGATGCGGCGAATGCACCGGGCCTGTCGGAGCGCGTCCGCGAGCGAACCATAAAGCTGGCCGGCCAACGCGCCACCAAGGACGGCGTCATCGTCATCGAGGCCGGACGCTTCCGCACGCAAGAGCAGAACCGGGCGGACGCCCGGGCGCGGCTTGCGGAACTGGTCGCCAAGGCCGCCGAACCGCCGCCGCCGCCGCGCAAGAAGACGAGGCCGTCGAAAGGCGCGGTCGAAAGGCGGCTGAAGACCAAGGCTGGACGCGGAACAATCAAGAAACTGCGTGGCCGGGTGGACGACGATTAGAGCGACGTACGTCCACTTGGACGCACAAAATACGCCTGACATTTTGTATCCACATCGTGCTTTTCGAAAATCGATGCGGCAGGCGCGACATCGATCGCGCGGTCGACGGCTTCCAATTCAAGGTTGCAGGTGGCAAGTTTGGTATTCGCCACAGCAAGGGAGACCACAGATGGGCATGTTTGATTTCGTCAAGGGCGTCGGCAAGAAGCTCGGCTTCGGCGACGATGAGCCGGAGCCGACCGCCGATACGCTCAAGAAGGAACTCGATTCGCACGCGCTCGGCACAGACAATGTCGAAGTCGTCGTCAAAGGCGATACGGCTGTCCTGAAAGGCGTGGGTCAAGGATCAATCGATCTTCGAAAGCCGTCATCGCCGTTGGCAATACGCTGGCGTGTCCAAGGTGCAGGCGGATGAATTGCAAGTCGCCGCACCCGAATCCGGCACACCCGCTGCCCCGGCCAAGGAACCGACCTCCTACACGGTCAAGAAAGGCGACAACCTCTGGAAGATCGCCGAAAGAGCTACGGCAAGGGCAAGTGTGCGAAGAACACGATCATTTTCGATGCCAACAAGCCGATGCTGATCCATCCGGACAAGATTTATCCGGGCAGGTCCGGCGCATACCGGATCTCGACCAGGCCTGACCAGATCGGGCCTGACCAGATCGGGCCTGACCAGATCGGCGACGGCCAATCGACAACGGCGGCTTTCGGGTCGCCGTTTTCATTTGATGGTGGCATTCTGATTCTTTGCAGACCAACGGATCAAGCGACCATGCTCGTTCTGCCCAAAGGCGTCCGCCATATGCCCGGCTATCTGTCCCGCGCGGTGCAGGAAGCGCTGGTCGAGGATGTGAGAGGGGTCGTGCAGGAGGCCCCCTTGTTTGTGCCGGCCATGCCGCGCACCGGCAAGGAGATGAGCGTGCGCATGACCAATTGCGGTTCGCTCGGCTGGGTCACCGATAAGGAGGGCTATCGCTACCAACCGACGCACCCGGTGACCGGAATGCCCTGGCCGCCGATCCCGGACGTGCTGCTGGAGCTGTGGCGGGACGTGTCTGCCTATTCCCATCCGCCGGAGGCATGCCTGGTCAATTTCTATTCGCCGGACGCGAAGATGGGCCTCCATCAAGACCGCGACGAGATCGATTTCTCCGCGCCGGTCGTCTCCGTTTCACTGGGCGACGATTGCCTGTTCAGGGTCGGCCAGACCACGCGCGAAGGCGGCACCAAATCGTTCAAGCTGAAAAGCGGCGATGTCGTCGTGCTTGGCGGCGAAGGCCGCCTCTGTTTTCACGGCGTCGATCGCATCTATCCATCGACCTCGGCATTGCTGAAGAACGGCGGGCGGATCAACCTGACCCTGAGACGG
>NZ_RZSX01000992.1:0-2145 GCF_004023105.1 Mesorhizobium sp. M5C.F.Ca.IN.020.32.2.1
AGTTGACGCCGCGCGAAAAGGCCAGGTCCATCTGGGCGTGGCCATCCGCTTCGGTGTTCTGCTGGCCCCAGGTCATCGAACCCAAGCAGATCTGGGAAACAAGAAGATCGGTCCGACCGAGGCGGCGCTTGTGCATGGAACTTTCTCCGGCGGGAATTCTTTGCGCGGCTGCGCGGGGAGGAAGCCGCAGCATACAGGAAGGCGCGGGCTGTCTCCAAGCCCGCCGCAAATCGGCTAGCACTTTTCCGCGAGATCCAGTGAACGCAAGGCGCAAGTAGGTAAAAAGCCGGACTGGATTTTCATGCAGTCCGGAATTCCGCCAGGAATGGCGAGGAAAACCGGTCCTGTGCCGGCATTCAGCTATACGGTCAGCCCGCGCCGGGAGTTTCACCGGCGAAGTCGATTGTGGTCAAGAATTTCGGTGCGGCATGGCTGCCATGCAAATGCTGCACTGCACAATTGTCATGATTTGACTATATTTGGGACTCGGGGAGGACCAACCAGGGGCTTGAATCATGGGTTTCCTCACTGAAATGTTCGCCCGTCCGCGTCCGCAGGAACATCTGCGCTACCGCGCGGCGCTGGCGCTGCTTCATTCGATGAGCAATGCCGACCGTGCGGATATCGGCATCAAACCAGCCGATTTCCCGCGCGTCGCCCGCGAAATGTCCTCACGCTAGTCAGATCGCACGACATTCCGGCTCGCCCGCCATTCTTCAACGCGACCCCATGAAAGTCGCCTTGCTTAACGGCACGCCATTGTGGCGCAGGATGTCGTAGGCGGTGGTCACGTGGAAATAGAAATTGGGCATGGCGAGATGCAGCAGATACTGCATGCCCGTCATCGAGAATTCGCGCTGGCCAAGCTTCAGCTCGAGCACCCTGTCATCCGAGCCGTCCATATCGGCAGCCGAGAATGTCGCCAGATGGTCGACGGTCTTGGCGATGCGCGCCTGGAGATCGGCAAAGCTCGCCTCGTTGTCTTCGTATTTGGGCACCTCGCGGCCGGCAAGCCGCGATGGCGCGCCCTTGGCGTGGTCGGTGGCGATCTGTACCTGCCTCGTCAACGCGTACATGTCCGGCGCCAGCCTCGACGTCAAAAACACCTGCGGGTCGATCTTGCGGTCAAGCGCATTCTGCTCGGCGATATCCAGCACGGTGGATAGCGCCTTCAACCTGGCCGAAAACACCGGCACGGCCGCTTCGTACATCGATATGGTCACGTGATTCTCCTATCCGGCGGGACGCCGACGGCGGGACCTAACGCCTCCGCGGGCGATTCTTCAAGCGTCACCACGTCGCCGCAATCGGTATGATAGGATTTCGCATCAGGTGGAGATTCCCGATGAGAAGCGCCCTTTTCGCAGCGACCGCCTTTTTCTCCTTTACCGTGTCAGGCCAGCCAGTGCTCGCCGCCGATGCGCCCTATGTCGACGACAGGTCGAACGCCGAAGCGGTCATCCGCTCGCTCTATAGCGCCATCAACCGGCAAGAATTCGCGCGCGCCTGGGATTATTTCGGCGACACCAAGCCGGCCAAGGATTTCGACGCCTTCGTAAAGGGCTATGACGGCACCAACGCCGTCGAAGTCAAAACCGGTGCCGTGTCCGAAGACGGTGCTGCCGGCAGCATCTATTACAGCGTTCCGGTCGCCATCCGGGCGACAGCTAAGGACGGCAGCGAAAATGTCTTTGCCGGCTGCTACACGCTGCGCCAGGTCAACGCCTCGATCCAGGAACCGCCATTTCGCCCGATCTTCATCGACAAGGGCGCGCTGAAACCGGCGAAGGCCGATTTCGAGGATGCTGTGCCGGAAAGCTGCGGCGACGGACCGCCGCCGCCGAAGAAGGATGCGGCGCTGGAGCAGGCCAAGGAGGCGTTTGCGGCCACCTATGGCGAACAATGCGACGAGGAGATGCCTGGCGGCGAGCCTTTGGGAGAGCCGGACGCCTACTCCCTCCGCTACAAGGATGCGGGCGCCGAGGCCGACGAGCCCGAACGCGAGACGCGGCTGTTCCGCTTCTTCTGTTCGATGGCTGCCTACAATGAGAGTGCCGTCTACTATGTCTACGACGAGGTATCCGGCGTCCGGCAGCTGCAGTTCGCCTCGCCGGAACTCGATATCCACTATGAGAACAACGATAG
>NZ_RZSX01000993.1:0-2141 GCF_004023105.1 Mesorhizobium sp. M5C.F.Ca.IN.020.32.2.1
GACCACAGCCAGCGCATAGCCGACGGCAACCGCCGCATCGACGGCATTGCCGCCTTTCTTCAGCACCTCAACGCCGACTCGCGATGCCAGATGCTGGGCGGTCACCACCATGCCGTGCTCGCCCTTCGCCGGCTGCGGCGAGGCGGCGAAGATGGCCGTCAGCGGCACAAAGGCGAAAGTGAGGGAAAGACCGACGGCGATTAGGGTGCGGCGGGTGGGGTGCATGGCCGTTCTCCGAGGCGTTGGATGCGCCTAGAAGACCCTCTCGGAGCGGACGAGTCCATGGCTGTGAATGAAAATTCGGGAATGCTGTCATTCGCCGTCGGCGAAGCTGCCGATCTCCCCTTGCGGGGAGGATCGGATGTCGCTTCGGCTTTCGACAACCGAAGGCTGAAGGCAAACAAGCTTGTTCTTGCATGGTGCTGATTTGCGCCGCGACCCGCCGTTGGCGGGTTTTTCGTTTCAGGCCGACATCAAACAATCCCGCCGCCGCCACTCGCAACCGCCGGCCGTTCCGCCGCGACCTTCGCCCGATAGCCGGCCGCCCGGTAGGCGGCGACCGGATCGATGGCGCCGCCCGTGTTCAGCCGCGCCATGGCGAGGATCGGCTCGACATCGGTGCGATAGGCGGCTTTCAGCGTTTGCGTCGCCATCAGCGCGTCATTGGCGTCCTGATAGGCTTCCAGTGCCTTACGATCTATCAGCAGCGCCTGCACATAGGCGCGCTGCACCTCGACCGCGGACAGCATCAGGCTTTCGATCGGATCGGTGACGTTGTGGCTCTGGTCGAGCATGTGAGCCGGATCAAAACCTTCGGCACCGGAAAGCTCGGCATCGACCAGCTCGTTGAAGACGAGGAACAGACGGTAAGGATCGATCGAGCCGGCGTCGAGATCGTCGTCGCCATATTTCGAATCGTTGAAATGGAAGCCGCCGAGTTTCTTGAACTGGATCAGCCGCGAGACGATCATCTCGATGTTGACGTTGGGCGCATGGTGGCCGAGGTCGACCAGGCAGAACGCCTTGTCGCCGAGTTCGGTGGCGATGATATAGTTGGTGCCCCAATCCTGCACGACCGTCGAATAGAAGGCCGGCTCGTACATCTTGTGCTCGGTGAACAGCTTCCAGTCGTCCGGCAGTCCGGCGTAGATCTCCTTCATCGCGTCGAGATAGCGTTCGAACGTCTTGGCGAAATTGACCTGGCCGGGAAAGTTCGAGCCGTCGCCGATCCATACGGTCAGTGCCTTCGATCCCAGCGTCTTGCCGATCTCGATGCATTCGAGATTGTGCTCGACCGCCTGCTGGCGGGTTGCGGCATCGGCATGCGACAGCGAGCCGAACTTGTAGGAAATCGCCTGGCCCTTAGCGTCAGAGAACGTGTTCGAATTCATGGCGTCGAAGCCGAGGCCGAACCGGGAGGCGGCCTGCTTCAGCCGGTTCGGGTCGGCCTTGTCCCATGGAATGTGCAGCGAGACGGTCGGCGTCGCCTGCGTCAACTGCAGGATGACGGCGCAGTCCTCGATCTTGTCGAAAATGTCGCGCGGCTCGCCGGCGCCGGGAAAGCGGGCAAAGCGGGTGCCGCCGGTGCCGACGCCCCAGGACGGGATCGCCACGGCGAATTTTTCGACCTTGTCGCTGATAGCGTCGATGGCGATGCCGCGACGGTCAAGACGCTCACCGAGCGAGTCGTAATCGCGCTTGAGGTCGGCCTCGCGCGCGGCGTTGTCTTTTTCGACGATGTCGGCGGAGATGATTTGTTCCATCGCCCGTCTCCGCTCAGCGCGTGAACGACTGGGCGTTGCCCGCGTCGACATTGACGATATTGCCGGTCGACTTGGCCGACATGTCGGACGCGAAGAAATAGATCGCCTCGGCGATGTCTTCGGGGAATACCGAACGCTTCAGCATCGAGCGCGAGCGGTAGTGCTCCTCGAGGTCGTCGGTCGACATCTTGTAGGCGGCGGCGCGCTGTTCCTTCCACTCGCCGGTCCAGATCTTGGAGCCGCGCAGCACGGCGTCGGGATTAACGACATTGACCCTGATCTGCGCTTCCGCGCCCTCCAGCGCCAGGCAACGCGCCAGATGGATCTCGGCGGCCTTGGCCGTGCAATAGGCGGCGGCGTTGGGCGATGCTGCTAGCC
>NZ_RZSX01000994.1:0-2139 GCF_004023105.1 Mesorhizobium sp. M5C.F.Ca.IN.020.32.2.1
GTCTGACGGGCCGCTTCCGCCTCCTGCACGTCGATGGCGTTGAGCACTTCGCCGTTCTCGTCTCGCACGCGCACGAGCCAACCTGAAAGATAGTCCGTGCCGGGCTGAAGGTCGACCAGAAGATCGATGGCGCATCGAACTGCTTCCTCGCGCGCAGCTTCTAAACACGGCATCATAGTCGTCGGCCGCAAGCTCGAAGGTAGCGGGCTGGACCAATATCCCCTTGCCCGATCGACGGCCGCATTTTTCCAGCTTCTACATTAGCCATGTCGACAGTGACGCAGTCACCGCCTTCACCGCAGAAGATCACGCGCAGGATTGCCTCTCCGGTGGGCGTGATCGCCTGGTTAACTTCAGTCCGAGAAATCTGCATGATTACTTTCACCTGGCATCTATCCTGCAGCGCCACGCCCTACTGATGCGGCGCGAGCCGCTCTACGGGAGCGTTGGCTTCAGCCAACCTGACCAGCGCTTGCTCGACTTTCTGCGCCGAGCGGTCCGTCCGCTTGATATGCCTCACCATTTGCTGCCTTAACAGCGCGAGCCGTGCGGCGCGATATACGTCGCCGTATTTCGCAGTTTCAAGGTGGAGGGTCGCGAGCCTCATGGGCGACGATTCCAATTATCTAGCGGAAGAATTCGCGAATGCGCCTTTCGTTCCAATGTCCGACCCACGCTGCGGCAAAGGGGAACGGGTTCCAGTATAAGGTTCCAGTATAAGTAAGAGTTCCGGAGATGGCCGGTTGCAGTTTATCGAACCGCTCATGCCGAACCTGGTCAACAAGCCTCCGGAAGACGTCAAATCCAGAGCGGCCCGGAACATAAGCGGGCTGCAATTCAACATTGCATCAAAGTAGTAACACCGCCATCGGCAGCATCGATCGGCCCGCCACGGGGCCGTGAAGTGGTGCGCTGACTTTGTGAATGATGTTGCTGCCACCCGCCATACCTTTGATGGCTATCCAGACCGAACTCCGAACCGTGGCTACGTTTCCAAAACCGACAACATCGTGACGCTTCCCTCCACGTGACGCCTGAAAGTTTCGAGTGCGGGTGCTCTGGAGGGCCGAATAAAATAAGTGCCGTTCGTTTCGCACTCCTGGCGCGGAGACTAGCCGTAAGACCAGAGTTACAAAAGTTGACACTTCATAGGCGGAACACTCCTTCGGTCTGCCTGTTGGATTTACCAGCGCATGTCGCGCATTCAGAACCGGAGAAAGAAGATGAAACGCATACTTTTGGCCTCGGCAATTCTGGCAGTGTCGACCGGGCTTTCCCTTGCCCAGACGACGAGCGGTACCTCGAGCGGCACCTCGACGGGCGGAACTTCGACCACGACAACCGTGCCCAGCACGACCCAGGGCACCGGCACCACCACCAGCGGGGCCAACACGCCCAACGATCAGGGCACCGACACGACCACCACCAGCGGCACCACCAATCCGAACTCGGCCAGGGACTGCGCACCTGGCCAGCAGACCGGTAGTGCTCAGCAGGCCGCTCCGGGCCAGCAGGATACGGCTGCCAACACCGCCGCGCCCGGCCAGGTGAAAAAGACCCCCGAAGGTTGTTGATCGGCGGTTCGACACGCATCGGAGTGCCCAGCGGTCGCTGGGCTGGTCTCCCCGACGACCGAATGACCTCGGCTGGCGTGCGAGTTGTCGCCAGCCGAGGATCGGTTCGGGAATGGGCTTTAAAGCGCTACGCAGCAAAACGCGCACATGACTGTCTTGTCCAGAACGCGGACGGGACGAAACCGCGCCAGTTCCGGTTCCGCGTCCTCTTTCCTGTTCGGGTTCTAGCCTTCGAACCAAGCCGGCCGACAACGATCCATTTGGATCCTGCAACGTTGAAACGGGCCTGTTCCTGCGGCCATTCGATGCTCTGTTCCGCTCGCGTTATTCGAGCGTGACCCAGCCGGCGCATCTTTGGCAGCGGGCTTTTGCGTTTTCAGCTTATGTTCTACGGTTGCATGGCTCAGTCGCAACAGCTGCGGCATCCTCGCCGCCGCTCAGGTTGGACCACGTCTGCTCGATCCCGTTGCGACTCGGCGGGGACAATCCGAACGCCGGACGTTGTCAACGATCCTATACGATTTGCTGCACCAAAGCGCGTAAGGCGGGCTCCGCTGGGATGCAA
>NZ_RZSX01000995.1:0-2135 GCF_004023105.1 Mesorhizobium sp. M5C.F.Ca.IN.020.32.2.1
CCTTCCCCCTTGAGGGGAGGGCGGCGGCGAAGCCGTCGGGCGGGATCGCCGCGGCAGTGCTCGACGCTCTGGCGATGCCTTCTGAGACGACGCCCTCTGGCCGCTTCGCGGCCTGCCCTTCGCTATGGCTCCGGGCGTTCGTCGCTGAAAAAGCCAAATCGTTGGCTTTTTCTCGGCCATTGGCCGACCTCTCCTCACCCCCCTCAAGGGGGGAGAAAAGCATCTGCCGCGCCTTGTCGATTGCCATGTATTCGAGTTGGCCGCCGCCGATCGTTCCAAAACTTGCCGCGCCCGAGACGAGCATGAAGGCGCCCTTCTCGCGCGGCGTCGAACCTTTTGTCCCGGCCACCTCGACCAGGGCGACCCGGCTGGCGTCGGCAAGAAAGGCTTTCAAGCTTTGCACTTTCGAGGTCATCATTCGCATTCCCTATCGGGAAATATAGAGTTTTCGGCCTGAATTGCACGCTTTCTGGGATTCCAAAGACTGGTCACGTGCTGCTCTTGGCTTCCCTCTTCAGCCGTTCGATCGCCATCAGCACACGCTCCGGCGTCGCCGGTGGATCGAGGCGCGGGCAGATCCGGTGGTCGGCAACGCTCGCCACCGCATCCGACAGAGCATGCAGCACCGACATGCCGAGCGGGAGCGGCGGCTCGCCGACCGCCTTGGAGCGGTGCACCGTCGGCTCGTGCGCCTCAGGCCAGTCGGCCAGCGTCACGTTAAAGATCTTCGGTCGGTCCGAGGCCAAGGGGATTTTGTAGGTCGACGGCGCATGGGTGCGCAGCCGGCCCTTGTCGTCCCACCAAAGTTCCTCCGTCGTCAGCCAGCCCATGCCCTGGATGAAACCGCCCTCGACCTGGCCGAGGTCGATGGCGCGGTTCAGCGAGCGGCCGGTCTCGTGCAGGATGTCGGTGCGCTCGACCATGTATTCGCCGGTCAGCGTGTCGACCGACACTTCCGAGCACGCGGCGCCGTAGGCGAAATAATAGAAGGGGCGACCCTCGCCCTTGTCGCGATCCCAGTGGATTTTCGGCGTCTTGTAGAAGCCCGCCGCCGAAAGCTGGATGCGGGCCATGTAGGCCTGCCTGACGAGATCGGCGAAGGCGATCTCCTGGTTGCCGATGCGCACCCGGTTGGGCAGGAACAGCACCTGGTCGCGCGGCACCTGGTATTGTTCAGCGGCGAAATTGGTCAGCCGCTCTTTGATCTGCCGGGCTGCGTTCTGCGCCGCCATGCCGTTGAGGTCGGAACCTGACGACGCGGCGGTCGCCGAGGTGTTCGGCACCTTGCCGGTCGTCGTTGCGGTGATCTTGACCTGGTCGAGGTCGATCTGGAACTCTTCCGCCACAACCTGCGCCACCTTGACGTAGAGGCCCTGCCCCATTTCGGTGCCGCCATGGTTCAGATGCACCGAACCGTCGGTGTAGACATGCACCAGCGCGCCGGCCTGGTTGTAATGCGTAGCGGTGAACGAGATGCCGAATTTGACCGGCGTTAGCGCCAATCCGCGCTTGATGAAGCGGCTGTTGGCGTTGAAGGCTTCAATGGTGCGGCGACGCCGCGCATAGTCGCAACTCGCCTCCAGTTCGGCGACGATGCGGTGGATGATGTTGTCTTCGACCGTCTGGTGATAGGGCGTGACGTTGCGGTCTGAGGTGCCATAAAAGTTCTTCTTGCGGATCTCGAGCGGGTCCTTGCTAACGGCAAAGGCGACCTCGTCGATGACGCGCTCGGCCCCGACCATGCCTTGCGGCCCGCCGAGGCCGCGGAAGGCGGTGTTCGACACGGTGTTGGTGTAGAGCGGTGCCGATTGCGCATGAACCGCCGGCCAAAAATAGGTATTGTCGCAGTGGAACAGCGCGCGATCGGTGACCGGGCCTGAAAGGTCCGCCGAGAAGCCGCAGCGCGCCGCGAACATGAAATCGACGCCGAGAATATTGCCCTCGTCGTCGAAGCCAACCTCGTAATCGACCAGAAAGTCGTGGCGCTTGCCGGTGGCGATCATGTCGTCGTCGCGGTCGGGCCGGATTTTCATCGCGCGGTGGTGTTTTTTCGCAGCAATCGCCGCGAGCGCGGCAAACTGGTTGCCTTGCGTTTCCTTGCCGCCAAAGCCGCCGCCCATACGGCGGATCTCGAC
>NZ_RZSX01000996.1:0-2133 GCF_004023105.1 Mesorhizobium sp. M5C.F.Ca.IN.020.32.2.1
GCCATAGCTGCCCCGTGCGAAGCCATTGGGAAGCCTTCCAAGACTGTCGAGGAAAGCCGAGAGCTCATCTGCTTTGGTCATCTCTGCCTTTAACCTTGCCTCTCGTTCGATCATCCGATGAGCTCGGCTGGTGTGCTTGTCGGCAAGAAGTGGAACTCGGCCTGCTGCAAACCTCTTGCCTGAATGCCTTCGATCAGAACCGGCCGCATCGACGAGGCACGACGGAATGTGTATCGGCTCCCCGCTATTTACGGATGCAGACGAGCTTGCCGGCTATTCGGCCGCGGCCCGCCGGGGCAGCACCCAGTCCGAGCGTGGGTAGTGGCAACTGTAGCCGCCGGGGTAGCGCTCCAGGTAGTCCTGGTGCTCCGGCTCCGCTTCCCAGAAGTCTTCCGCCGGCTCCACCTCGGTCACCACTTTGCCTGGCCACAATCCCGAAGCGTCCACATCCGCGATTGTATCTTCGGCTATCCGCCTCTGCTCATCGTCCGCGTAGTAGATCGCCGACCGGTAGGAACTTCCGTAGTCGTTGCCTTGTCGGTCTCTCGTGGTGGGATCATGAATCTGGAAGAAGTACTCCAGTATTCGACGATAACTGATTTTCGATGGGTCGAAGATGATCTCTATGCCCTCGGCATGGTTGCCGTGATTGCGGTAGGTCGCGTTGGGCACGTCGCCGCCGGTATATCCTACGCGGGTGCGGACGACGCCCGGCAGCTTGCGGATCAGGTCCTGCATGCCCCAGAAGCAACCGCCCGCCAGAACAGCTTTCTCGGTCATTCTAGATCTCCCTTTACGAGGTTGAGGTAGGCGCCGTAGCCCTCGGCCTCCATTTCGTAGCGCGGAATGAAGCGCAACGCCGCGGAATTGATGCAGTAGCGCAACCCACCCTGGTCTTCGGGGCCGTCGGGAAAGAGATGGCCAAGATGACTGTCGCCATGCACCGAGCGAACTTCGGTGCGGATCATACCATGCGAGTCGTCTCGCAGTTCGTTGACGTTTGCCGCCTCGATCGGTGTGGTGAAGCTCGGCCAGCCGGTTCCGGAGTCGAACTTGTCGGTAGAGGAAAACAGCGGTTCGCCGGAAACGACGTCGACATAAATGCCCGGCTCCTTGTTGTCATGATACTCTCCTGTGAAGGGGCGCTCAGTTCCATGCTCCTGGGTCACGCGATACTGCGCCGGCGTGAGCCTGCTGACCGCTTCCTTGGTCTTTGCGTATTTCATCACCTGCTCCATTATTTCGACGTTCGGTCCAAATTTTGCGGGACGTCACGGGGTTGCCAGGGCGGATGTTCAGCCCTTGCACAACAGATGTAACAACAGCTGCCACTATGCTATTGCACGAAGGTGTTGGCGATACTTTCGCATCGGCTTGCATGACCAGCGGGCGGTCCGGCGGGAGGTACGGGTATCAAGAATACACGGCAAGTGCCGACCGGAGCAGCCATTGGCGACCAAACATCGGGGGAGCAGCCTTAGCGTTTGGAAGCACCAACCCGCGCCATGGTCAGGTCTTGGGTTCCGGAGGACAAAACCACCAGAGCCGACATGCCGGGCCGCAGACGATCGAGTTCGGGTTGCCCTGGATCAAAGGTGATCTTGACCGGTATACGCTGGACGATGCGGGTGAAATTACCGGTTGCGTTGTCGGGCGGCAGGAGCGCGAACTGCGCCCCGCTGGCCGGCGACAGGCTCTCGACGCGCCCCTTGAATTCTCTCCCGGGGATGGCGTCGATCGAGATCGCCATACAGTCTCCAACCCGCAGCCCCGCAATCTGCGTCTCCTTGAAATTGGCTATGACCCAGAAATTTCGGGGCACGACCGCAACCAGCAGGGTACCTGCACGGACATATTGCCCGACCCTGGCCTGGCGTTCACTCACCCAACCGTCAGCGGGCGACCGCACCATCGTACTTTCAAGTTCGATCTCGGCCAGCTCAAGAGCCGCCGTCGCGGCGGCGATGTCGGCCTCGATCTGCGGGCGCTGGGTCTCGAGCACCTGGATCTGCCGCCGAGCCGCAGCCAGGTTTGCCTGGAATTCGGCGATCTTCGCGCGCGCCCGTAGATGGTCCGCTTCCGTTTGGTCGCTTATTGACTGCGAGGCCCAACCGCCTGTGGTCAGTTTTCGAG
>NZ_RZSX01000997.1:0-2133 GCF_004023105.1 Mesorhizobium sp. M5C.F.Ca.IN.020.32.2.1
CGGCTCAAGCCCGCGCTCCAGTTCATCAATCGTCACAATGCCGCCGTCCAGCCGGGACGCGGATGCAATCTCCAGTGCTGCCATCCGGCGGGTGCCCGCGCCCCAGCTCGAAAGCGGCAGGGTCGTCCCGTCCTTTTCCGCGAGCAGGCCGATCAGCGCGCCGATCGAAAGCCCTTGGGTGGTGGTCAGGCCGAGCCCGAGACCGCCGGGCAGCGCGGCTGCGACAAGGCGTTTGTCTAGCTCGCCAAGCTTTTCCCCCGACTGCTCGCCAACCGATTCATTCAGGTCCAGCCCCGCCACCTGCCGGGTGATGCGCGCCCGGAGAGTCGTATCGGCAAACAGGCGGTCGAGTGCCGAGCCGTACACCAGACGCAGATCGCGGTCATTGCGGTCTTCGGCTGCAAGGCGGACGAGCCCTATCCTACGCCGGACCGATACCGGGAAATGTTCGGTCTGGTCATGCGGCTGGATAATTTCCCAGACCAGCTCCAGCTCGTCAGTTCCCCGTACGCGCACACGATAGACGGGATCACCGGCCGTAGGGACATCATCGCCATCACCAGCCTGCGGCGGCAGCACCGCATCCCTGCCATCCCAATGCCATGGCCAGTTGAGGCCTTTCTGGGTGTTGATTTCTGTGTCGTCGCGAAGGGCAAGAACTGCCTCGATGCTGAATTCGTCCGCCGTCACCCGGCGCCAGTAATCGGATTCGGAGATAACCGCCGAATTGGTCGGACTCAGCAGAAGGGCGACCGACTCTAGAACCGTCGACTTGCCGACATCGCCGCCGCCCAGAATGATGTTCATTCCTTCCGACGGCCGCCATTCTAGCTTTTCGATACCCCGGAAGCGGGTGATTTCCAGCTTCCTGATTGCCGCCCTGTCTGTCATGCGCCCCCGCAAAGTATTTACTCTTAATCGTTCCGACTCAGACCTCATAAATCGCTAGACTTATACTACTGCCTGCACCAAAAAATGCACAAACGGGATTTCGGCCATCACTCGAAACCTGTTCATTTTGAGTGTTCTTGCCCGCATTTTCGTGCAGAAAATCAGAAAATCAGCAAGGACCGAAGATGAACGAGGCTTGCACGCTCACAATATTCATTCACAGCGTTCCCTTTGGGCATCCGCGCCGACGCGTTCTCCATCCGTTCAGCGACTTGGCCTATTTCGCAGCTACGGGGCGATCAGGCCAACTAGCGAAGTGAACGGGGTGGAGACGCGAGGGATCGGATCTCAACGGCTAGGATAGCCGGGAGCTGCGAGCACTTTTTTCATCGAAGGATCTGGATGAAACCATAATGTTGTCGCTGTGACTCTATTGCGCAATCTTTCGCAATACCGTCATTGCCGTGTAGCATAAGTCGGCTAATCAGACCGCTCCGGGCCACGTGGGCTCAAATAGGAATCAGAATGACAAGCCGTGGAAATCCCAAGAAAGCGTCAAGGCTCCTCTACCTTGCGTGTCCATACACCCACCCAGACCCGTCAATTAGGAAAATGAGATTCGATGCTGCAACATCTGCCGCTGCCGCACTGATCAAGTTGGGTTATGTCGTATATAGCCCGATCACGATGACTCATCCTATCGACCTCGTTCTTGCTGGCCAAGAAAACACACTGGGGTCGGACTATTGGGTGGAGTTTGACGAAACCTTCATGGATCGCTGCGATGAAATCGTCGTTTTGGAGATCGATGGGTGGCGCCAAAGTTCTGGCGTGCAGCGGGAGATTCAGCACTTCTTGGAGAATGGGAAGCCCATTTGGTCCTTGTCGGCTGATCTAGAGATCAAAGACTATGAGACCGTAGCGGCCGTATAGTCCGGCAACAGTAAATAGACTGCCAGCAGTCAAAAGTCTCCTTGCCATCGAAAAACCTCGCACGCCGCTACTATGATGTCGCTTATCATGTCGATACTGCCATAACCCAAGAAACACAAAGATGCACAGGGCAAGGATTTCGAACTTCGTAAACTTTAAGCTGAGCAAGTAAATGCTTAAAAAATAGACCCCCCACACCAACGTAGAGACTGGTCCTCGGTCAAATCGCGGGTCATCGATAAAGCTCCTTGCGTAGACGCGGAGCATAAATCTTATCCCCGAGTTATGAGCTTGTGGCGTAGCGTAGGC
>NZ_RZSX01000998.1:0-2127 GCF_004023105.1 Mesorhizobium sp. M5C.F.Ca.IN.020.32.2.1
GAGCGGACTTGTCTGTAATATTCGATGTCGCTGAGCGTCAGCAGCGGCGCCTCGGCGTGCTCGACATAGGAGCCGGCGCTCTCTTTGCCGCCTGGCTCCGGACCGCCCAGATCGGGATAGATCAGCACCTGGCCGATTGCGGGGCGAGGATGATGGCGCGTCGCATGCGCCACCCCAGCGGCAAGATTGCCGCCGGCGCTCTCGCCGCCCAGCACGATCGGCAGGCCGGCTGTCGCCGCTACCCATTCGAACACCGCCAGCGCGTCGTCGAAGGCGGCCGGATGCAGATGTTCGGGTGCCAGCCGGTAGTCGGCGGACAGCACGGCAAAGCCGGTGTCGGCGCAGATCTCGGCGCAGATGTCGTCATGGCTGTCGAGCCCGCCAAGCACGAAGCCGCCGCCGTGATAATAGACGACCATCGCTTTCGGCGCCTTCCCCGCGAGCTGGTAGCGCCGGATCGGGATCGCACGGCTGCCGGCGGCAACCGTGCCGTCGCTGGCTTCGACACCTGCGGGAATGCCTGCGTGGAACGCCCGGCACATCGCGTCATAGACCGACCGCTGCTTGTCGACCGGCAGGTCCATGCCGGGCGGATACCATGCATTGACCCGGTCGATATAGGTCCACAGCGCCGGGTCGAGCAGCGTCGCGTATTTTCCGCGCTTTGCTGTCTCGGGCTTTGCGGCATCGCTGACCATCGCCATCCGGTCCCACCAAATCCGCTGGAAGCGTCAGAGCTCTTCGTAGAGCTGGGCCGCGTTTTCATAGGTGAAGCGCAAAGGCACCGAGCCCACCACCTGCCATGCATCGACCGTCTCGCCTGCCATCAATCGGCAAGCGCCTTCGGTCGTGGTCACGGCGCCGCCATAGAGCCGGTTGGCAAGGTTGAGGATCGCGGTCTGGTGCATCGCCGTGCTGCCGCTGCCGCAGGCATCCTTGACCAAAAGCACGCGAAAGCCTGACGATACCGCATCCCTGACGGTGGCGTCGATGCAGGCCTCGGTCCACACGCCGGCAACGACCAGCCACTCGATCCCTCTAGCCTTGAGCCGGCCGCCGGCAGGGCCCGCACCGAAGGCGCTGGCCTCGGTTTTGACCAGCATCATCTCGCCGGCGACCGGCGCCACTTCCGGACAGATCGCCGTCAACGGATCGTCCTTGTCGGAGAAAGCCGACCTGCCATTCGCATCGACTGGATGGAACCGCCGCGCCTCCCTGGTGAGATCGACGATATAGGCCGAATGATAAAGCAGCACATCATTGGCCCGCGCCGTCGCCTGCAGGCGCTGGACGTTAGCGAGAATGTCGCCAAAACCCTCGACCAGATAGCGCTTGTCCTGCCGATGCTCCTCCTGGAGATCGACGAAAACCGCGGCCGCCGTGCCGCGTTCGATGGAAATGGGCGTTTTCATGCGACCGCGCCTGGCTTCCCGGCCAACGCTGTTCCTTTCGGTGGGCTACCGCAAGCCGTGGGGATTGGCTGACGCCTAGCCAGCTTCGTCATCCCAGGGCGAAGCAGGAGCGAAGCTCCGTCGCGGAGACCCTGGGATCCATGCCGTGACGGCTGTCGAGGAGTGCGGCGGAACAGAATTCCGCACCGCAGCAGCGCTCTGAAGTCACGACATGGATCCTGGGGTCTGCGCCGTGTCGCTGCGCTCCTTGCTCCGCCCCAGGACGACGAAGCGAAGGGTGTTTGCGACAGTCGCCAAGGCCTGCGACCGGTCAAACGCGTCCGGCTATCAAAACTGCTGCGCGAGGGAATGAGCGTCAAACCTGTTTCTCCAGGAAATCGTCTTCATAGGGAAAGCGCGACAGTAGCTCGGTGCCGGTTTCGGTGACCAGGATCTCGTCCTCGAGCTTGACGCCCTCGCGGCCGCCTTTCTCGCCGATATAGCTCTCGACACTCACCACCATGCCAGGCACGACAAAGCCGTCGCGGCCATAGGTCTCGTAGTCCATGGCATGCGCGATGAACGGCGTCTCGCCATGCATGCCGACGCCGTGCATCACCGACGTATAGCGCTGGTCGACGAAGCGATCCGGTATCTTCCAGGCCTTTTCGGCAATCTCGCGAAACGCCATGCCCGGCTTGACGATCGAGATGTTGTGCTGAACCTGGTCGTGGGC
>NZ_RZSX01000999.1:0-2127 GCF_004023105.1 Mesorhizobium sp. M5C.F.Ca.IN.020.32.2.1
GCGCAGACCCTGGGCTCCATGCCGTAACTTTCGCGCTCCGCAACGGTGCGGAACAATGCTCCCGAGCTGAAGAAAACGTCAGCCGTCGTCGCCTGCGTGGCGGACATTCTGAACCGTTTGGGCCTTTCGGCCGAAGTCACGGAATGGATCCTAGGGTCTGCGCACGCCGCTTCGCGGCGGCTCCGCCCTAGGATGACGAAAGCACGGTTAGCGTCTGCCTCGCTAGGGCGATGCACCTCCTGCGTTAAAGGCGCAAGCCAGTGCCGCTTCACCTCAATCATCATAGCTGTGTCCTGCCCTGAGCCCGTCGCGCACGCGTGCGGCGATCGCCAGGAACTCCGGTGTCTCGCGGATGTCGAGCGGTCGCTGCTTGGGCAGCGTCGATTCGATGACGTCGCTGACGCGGCCCGGACGCGGCGACATGACGATGATCCGCGTCGAGAGGTAGACCGCCTCGGGAATGGAATGGGTGACGAAACAGATGGTCTTGTTGGTCCGCTCCCAAAGCTCCAGAAGCTGTTGGTTGAGATGGTCGCGCACGATCTCGTCCAGCGCGCCGAACGGCTCGTCCATCAACAGGAGATCGGCGTCGAAGGCCAGCGCCCGCGCGATCGAGGCGCGCTGCTGCATGCCGCCGGAAAGCTGCCACGGGTATTTCTGCTCGAAGCCGCCCAGGTTGACGAGGTCGAGCGTGCGCTTGATCCGCGCCGCCTGCTCAGTTTTCGACAGGCCCATGATTTCCAGCGGCAGCGCCACGTTGCGCTCGATCGTACGCCATGGATAAAGCGCCGCCGCCTGGAAGACATAGCCATAGGCGCGGCTCTGGCGCGCCTGCTCCGGCGTCATGCCGTTGACGGAGATGCTTCCCGATGTCGGTTTTTCCAGATCGGCGATGACCCGCAGCAGGGTCGTCTTGCCGCAGCCGGACGGCCCGATGAAAGAGACGAATTCACCTTTGCCGATGGTCAGGTCGACATTCGACAGCGCCTGCACCGGGCCGTCATTGGTCTGGAAGGTCAGGCCGAGCTTGCTTGCCGAAACGACGGCTGGCGATGTTCCCGTCATAGGCCGCAGCCTGCCTTTTCGCGCCGCTGCTGCGCCGGGCGGAATCCGGTTGATTTTGCCGCGATATTGCTTTCCACTCGCCCCGTCCTATCCGACTGAGAGTTCCCACTCGATCGACGCCCAGAGCATCCCAGATGTCGTCCAAGCCCACTTGTCATCTTATCCGCCCTGAAAGCTCTTATGAAGGCAAGCAGGGACTGAGTTATTTCACCGGTATCGCCGCCGAGACGGTCGGCTCGACCGGCATCTGCATGCACCTGCTGACCATGCCGCCCGGTGCCCGCGCCAAGGCGCATATGCACGAAAGCCATGAAACGGCGATCTATGTGCTCTCCGGCGAGGTTCATACCTGGTATGGCGACCGACTCGAACAGCAGATCGTGGTCAAGGCCGGCGACCTCTTCTACATTCCTGCCGGGGTGCCGCATCTGCCGGCCAATCTGAGCGACAGTTCGGCCTCGGCTGTCATCGCCCGCACCGATCCCAACGAACAGGAAAGCGTCGTCCTGCTGCCGGAACTGGATGGGCTGGTCGCCTGAGGTCGGCATCGGCGGAGAGGCCATCATCGGCACCGTCACGAACATGATTTCAACGGCCCTATCTCTTCAAGGCCGGGAATGGTCACGAAGAAACCGTCAGCTCCCTTGTTGGTGACCTTGACGGTCTCAGTCGTCGTTCCCTCCTCGCCTTCAGCGAAACAGGTCGAGCTCAACGACTGCGTACCAGGCGCCGTCACCAGTTGCCGCGCGAACCGGCAGCCGCTGCCATAGGTTTCGACGCCGTCGGCGGTCAGCACGACATAGGCATCGCTGTCCTGATAACCGAGCCATACACCGGCACAACCGACATCATTGCCATAGGAACCGGCAAGAACCTCAGCCGCTGCCGGTACGCCGGTAATGCTCGCCACAACCAGTGAGGCGATCGCTGCCGAACGCGCCAAGCTCACACCCCGGTCGCCGGAATGCCGGTGCGTTCCACCTTGCGCGGTGCGGAAATTTCCTTCCAGGTCGACAGCGCCCGGGTGACCGCTGCATTCGGCTCGCGAGCGACGAACTCCCC
>NZ_RZSX01000099.1:0-11052 GCF_004023105.1 Mesorhizobium sp. M5C.F.Ca.IN.020.32.2.1
CTTCATGGCCGGCCACGCCGTCGACTGGTACCTGATGTGCGAGGACCTGCCCGATCCCGAAAGCCGCATCATGGTCGACGGCAAGGATATCGTCATGCAGTGGCGGCGCTCCAACATGCAGTCGCTCGACGGGCTGACCAAGGTGATGCGCGAGAATTTCCGTGCCTGCGGCTATCCGATCGTCCTGTCGCGGCCTTTCGACAAGCGCACGCCGTCGCATCAGTGCGGAACGGTCAAGATGGGCGACGATCCGGCGACCTCGCCGCTCGACCCGTTCTGCCGCTCGTTCGACCACCGGAACCTGTTTGTCGTCGACGCTAGCTTCCTGCCGAACTCGGCGGCGGTCAATCCGGCCCTGTCGATCGCAGCACAAGCACTGCGCGTCGCCGACCACATCCGCAAGACGGAGTTTGTCGCATGACCCGCCCGGCAGCCATCGTCACCGGCGGCGCACGCGGCATCGGCCTCGCTTGCGCCGCGGCGCTGGCCGATGCGGGCTTCGACCTCTTTGTCGTGGACCTTGCCGAAAAAGCCGCCGACGGACTTGCCGCTGACATCACCGCCCACGGCGCGAAATTCGCCTATCATTGCGGCGACATCGCCGATCTCGACGGCCATGCAGCGCTGATCGATGCCGCGACAAGCGCCTTCGGTCGCATCGATTGCCTGATCAACAATGCCGGCATCAGCGCGGTCGTGCGCGGCGACCTGCTGGAACTGAGACCGAACAATTTCGACCGGATCCTCAGCATCAATCTGCGCGGCACCGTCTTCCTCAGCCAGGCCGTTGCCAGGGCGATGCTTGCAACGCCGGGTGATTACCCCCGATCGATCATCACCATCACATCGGTCAGCGCCGAAATGGCCTCGCCCGAACGTGCCGACTATTGCATCTCCAAAGCTGGGCTTTCGATGTGGGTAAAGACCCTCGCGCTGCGGCTCGCCGCCGAAAATATCGGTGTGTTCGAGGTGCGGCCGGGCATCATCCGCACCGACATGACATCAGGCGTAACGGCCAAATACGACGCGTTGATCGACGCCGGGCTGGTGCCGGCGAAGCGCTGGGGCGAAGCCGCCGATGTCGGCGCCGCGGTGGCGGCACTCGCCGGCGGCAAGCTCGGCTTTTCGACCGGCTCGATCATCAATGTCGACGGCGCACTGTCGGTGCCGAGGCTGTGAACAGGTGATGCCATGACCGACTACATCATCGTCGGCGCCGGCCCGGCCGGTTGCGTCCTCGCCAACCGGCTGAGCGAAGATCCCTCGCATCAGGTGCTGCTGCTCGAGGCCGGCGGCAAGGACTGGCATCCGCTGATCCATATGCCGGCCGGCTTCGCCAAGATGACCAAGGGCATTGCCGCCTGGGGCTGGTCGACCGTGCCGCAGAGGCACATGAAGAACCGCGTCTTTCGATACACGCAGGCCAAGGTGATCGGCGGCGGCTCCTCTATCAACGCTCAGATCTACACGCGCGGCAATGCCCGCGATTACGACGCCTGGGAGAAGGAAGACGGCCTTGTCGGCTGGGGCTATCGCGACGTGCTGCCCTATTTCAAGCGGGCCGAGAACAACCAGCGCTACGCCAACGATTTTCACGGCGATCAGGGCCCGCTCGGCGTCTCGAACCCGATTGCGCCGCTGCCGATCTGCGAAGCCTATTTCCGCGCCGGACAGGAGATAGGCATTCCGTTCAATCCGGACTTCAACGGGGTAGCCCAAGAAGGCGTCGGCTACTATCAATTGACGCAGAAGGACGCGAGGCGCTCCTCCGCCTCGGTTGCCTATCTCAGGCCGATCCGCGAGCGCAAGAACCTGACCGTCAGGACCAATGTGCTGGTGACGCGCATCGTCATCGACAAAGGCCGCGCCGTCGGCGTCGAGATCATCGACAGGCCGGGCGGTCAGCCGACGATCCTGCGCGCCGAGCGCGAAGTGATCGTCTCGTCCGGCGCCATCGGCTCGCCGAAGCTGCTGATGCAGTCGGGCATCGGCCCGGCCGACCAACTGAAGTCGGTCGGCGTGACGCCGGTCCACGACCTGCCCGGTGTCGGTTCCAACCTGCAGGACCATCTCGACCTGTTCGTCATTGCCGAATGCACTGGCGACCACACCTACGACAACTACGCCAAGCTGCACCGGACGGTGTGGGCCGGCCTGCAGTATCTGCTGCTCAAGAAGGGACCGGTTGCCTCCAGCCTGTTCGAGACCGGCGGCTTCTGGTACGCCGATCCGACCGCCGCCTCGCCCGATATCCAGCTCCATCTCGGCCTCGGCTCTGGCATCGAGGCGGGCGTCGAGAAACTGAAAAATCCGGGCGTGACGCTGAACTCGGCCTTCCTGCGCCCGCGTTCACGCGGCACGGTACGGCTGAACAGTGCCGACCCGGCCGACAGTCCGCTGATCGATCCGAATTACTGGGCTGATCCCCACGATCGCGACATGTCGATCAAGGGGCTCAGGCTGGCGCGCGAGATCATGCGGCAGAAGGCGCTTGCCCCTTACGTGCTGCGCGAGGTGCTGCCGGGACGGACACTCACCAGCGACGACGAGCTGTTCGACTATGCCTGCCGCAGTTCCAAGACCGACCACCACCCTGTCGGCACCTGCCGCATGGGCTATGACGCGATGAGCGTGGTAACGCCCGACCTCAGGCTGCGCGGCATCGAGGGTCTGCGCGTCTGCGACGCCTCGGTGATGCCGCGCATCCCTTCCTCCAACACCAATGCACCGACGATCATGGTCGGCGAAAAAGGCGCCGATCTGATCCTTGGCCGCGAACCGCTGCCGCCGGCCGTGTTTTCCACCAACCAAGCGGCATGAGATCCCAGGAATGACAGGCACTGTGTCTTCGCTCGATTCCGCAATGACGACACCGACGACGAGCGAGCGGCAATCCATGCCGCTCTCGAAGCATTGCGACGGCTGATCGACGGCATGGGCAAGGTCGAATTCAGCGCCAACACCAGCCCCGAACCGTTCGCGCGCGGCTTCACGCACGGCTTCACCAATTGACTTCCGCGATGCCGCAGCATGCGACGCCTATCTGATGCATGAGGCTCACAGCCGAGCCGGCGCCCGGCTGGTCGCGCTTGAAGGCGGCACGGATGGGCTGATGGTGTTCGATCTGGATATAAGCGCTTAGCTTACCCGAGCCTCAGCGCGACCACCCCGGCAACAATGCTGAGCACGGCGGCACCGCGCCATCCCGTCATCTTCTCGCCCAGCGCAAACACCGAAATCATCATGGCGAACAGGATCGAGGTTTCGCGCAGCGCCGCGACCGAGGCGATCGGCGCCTTGGTCATCGCCCACATCACGATCCAGTAGGCGGCGCCGCTGAGCACGCCGGTGTACACGCCCGCCTTCCAGTCGCGCGCCAGCACCGGCAGCGCCTTTGGTCCGCGAAAGATCAGGCACAGCACCAGCGCCCATGCCGCATCACAGACGAACAGCCATGCCGCATAGCTCGATGCAGTTGCGGCCAGCCGCGCGCCGCTGCCGTCTGAAAGCGTATAGCTGGCGATGAAGATCGATGTACCCAGCGCAAAGCCGACGGCACGCGGGTTCAGCCTTTCCAGATGCGCGCCGCCGCGAAACGACAGCACCAGCGTCCCGGCCGACAAAAGAACGATCCCGATGATGGCCAGCGGTGTCGGAACTTCAGCGACAACCACCATGCCGCCAAGTGCTGCAAGCAGCGGTGCGGTGCCGCGCGCCAGCGGATAGGTCTGCGCGAAATCACCGGCCTTATAGGCGCCGATCAGAAACGTTCTGTAACCCATGTGGAAGACCACCGAGGCGATGATATAGGGCCACACTTCGGACTTCGGCACCTCGACAAATGGCAGAGCCAGAAGCGCAACGGCGCCCATGCCGAGCGTCATCAGCGTGATCGACAGGAAGCGGTCGAGATGGACCTTGACCAGCGCGTTCCAGATCGCGTGCATGGCGGCGGCGGCAAGCACCGCGAAGAAGACGAACAAGCTCATCGGCGGGTCATCCCGCCTCCGGCCCCGTTGTGAACGGCGTTTCCAGGTCGATGTCGACCCGCAGCGGAAAATGGTCCGAGGCGATTTCGTCGATATCGGCACTGACCGAGCGCACGCGGCCCGCCAACATCCCGCCGACGAAGCAATGGTCGAGCCGGCGCTTTGCCAGCCTGCCGTCGATGGTCTTCACATGGGTATGGAAATCCGCCGTCGGTTCGCTGGCGACAGCGGCGGCATCGACAAAACCGTCGAGATAGGCAGCACCGCGATGGTACGGCGTGCTGCCGACTATGCACCGGCACTCGGCGCTGCCCGGCTCCATGTTGAAATCGCCCATCCAGATCGCCGCCAGCGGGTTTTCCGGCTCCGGCTCGCCATTGCTCCAATTGCGCTCGGGTTCGTCATCGGCGCCGCTCCACGGGCCGCCGTCGGACGGTGCACGGCGATGCTCGGCGAGCAGGTAATCGATCTGCTCCAGCCGCTCTTCGACGGCGATATGCGCGAGATGCAGCGACAGGACCCGCACCGGACCGGCAGGGGTGCGGATCATGCATTCAAGCGCCGCGTTGCGGGTGTTGAGGGGACGCACCGTGCGGCGCAGTGGCAACGTGTGCAGGCGCGACCAGACGATCGGCAGCTTGGACAGGATCATGGTGCCGAATTGCCGCCGCCGGTTGACGATGCGACCGTCATGTCGCTCGCTGGCGTCCATGTCAAAGGCCGGCCCATAAACCCAATGGTATTCCGGCAGTAGCCGGGAAAGGATTTCCGGCTGGTCATCTTCGTTGCTGCGCAGCCAGTGCCGTTCCACTTCCTGCAACGCGATGATGTCTGCGCCAGCGACAACCTTGGCGGAGCGCGCGAGATCGTAGCGGCCGTCGCTGCCGAAACCGTACTGGATGTTGTAGCTGACCAGCTTCATTGCTTAACCGGCTCAATTCGTGATGGCAGTAGCGGGTTGGCGGATTGGTTGCAATGTGCAGCCGGATGGAGAGAGCTTGGGCCAGACAGCGCGCGGCTAAGTCGTCAGCGGCTGGAATCGTCCCGGCGGAGAGGCGGCCAACTCCGACCAGTCGATTTCCTCCTCCAGGCGATGATACGCTTCATCGCCGATCGTGCCGTCGATACGCAGCTGTTCCAGCGCGTCACGCTGGCTCTTTATCGCATAGAGACGCAATCTGTCGTACTCGGTCGCTGCCTGGGCGTCCTCCGGGTTTTCAGCGATCGTACGCTGCGCGGTAAATTGCTCGCGGACCACGGCCGCGGCATTCGATGTCTTGCCGCTCAACACGTCCAGCGCTGCCTGCATGATGGCGACGCGTGCCTGCGCGACCTCGCGGTCGACAGTTTCGTCCGGATCGAGACGCAGCAAGCGCAGCAGCGGCTTCAGGCTCATGCCTTGCAGCACCAATGTGCCGAGAACGACCGAGAAGGCGGCGAGCACGATCGGGTCGCGCCCCGGAAAGTCGGCCGGCAAGGCAAACGCTGCCGCAAGGGTGACCAGACCACGCATGCCACACCAGCCGATCAGCACGCCGCCGTGGAACGACGGGGCTTCAGCCTGCCGTTCCGCGTCACCGAAGGTGGCAAGCCACCTGATGATCGCGCCGCATCCCAGAACCCAGACAAGGCGCGAGACGATGACGACAGCCAGCACGGCTGCGGCGAAGACGAACGCTTCGACCTGCCCCTGCTCGGCCAGCCGGCCGACGATCAATCGTGCCTGAAGTCCCATCAGGACGAAGGCCAGAACGTTCAGCACGAAGACAGCCGTCTCCCAAACCGAGTAGGAGCTGACGCGATTTCTGGCCGGCATGCGGCGCGGCGCGGTGCGCGCGATGGTCATGGCATAGACGACGATCGTAATGATGGCGGAGAGCCCGATCTTGTCGGCCAGGATCCAGACGCCGAAAGTCCCGGCAAATTGCACCACCGTGCCACTTGCCGGATCGCTGATGCGACTGAGGGTGACGAGAGACAGCCGGCCGAGCATATAACCAGCGGCAAGGCTGCCGACCGTCGACAGCAAGATCATCGGAACCGCGCTGCTCAGCAGGATGGAGCCGGCAGCAGCGGAAACCGCCATGCGGTAGATCAGGAGTGCCGTGGCATCGTTGAGCAGGCTTTCTCCTTGCAGGATCGCGGTGACGCGATGCGGCACCTTGAACTGTCCAAGCACGGCCGACGCTGCGACGGCATCGGGCGGCGCCACGATCGCGCCGAGGGCGATTGCCGCGGCGATCGGCAAGCCTGCCATTGTCCATCCGACAAGCGCCACGGCAGCAGTGGTGAAAATGACGGCGCCAAGCGCCAGCAAGGCAAGTGGCAGTCTGTAGCGATTGAGATCGCGCAGCGACGTGTCGTAGGCAGCATCGAGAAGCACCGGCGCGATGAACAAAGCGAGCGCCAGTTCGGGATCGATCTCGATGGTCGGCGCAAACGGCAGGAATGCGATGCCGGCGCCCGCCAACGCCAGCAACGAAGGATAGGGAACCTGGAGACGCCGCGACAGCGCCGTAAGCGCGACGGCGATCAGCAGAAGAATAAGGGTCAGCTCGAAAAGCGCCATCCCCTACCGTACCGGTGAAGCCGGGCAATTGGCACTGCAAAAAAACGGCGACCGGCTTTGGCTAATGTGAATGGTGAATGGTGAATGGTGAATGGTGAATGGTTGCATGCAGAGACGTTTCGGCGCGTAAAGCGCCTTCTTGCTATTCACTATTCACTTTTCCCCTAATGCAGCACCAGCATGTCGCCCGACGAGAAGGAAATCTCGGCCTTTTCGCCGACGGCGGGCGGCGGGGTGGCCGGACTGTTGAACGTGTCGAGCGATACCGTGCTGCCGCCGATGCCGACGCGAACCCGGATGACCGAACCGAGGAAATGCACTTCGGTGATCTCGCCCGAAAGACTGGCGTCACGGCCGGGATGGCGACCGAGCGAAATCGCCTCGGGCCGCAGTGCCAGCGACAGCGTGTCGCCGGACTTGGAGCCGTTAAGCTTTCCCTGCAGCGAGATCTCTTGCGCGTTGACGCGCACCTTGCCCGACGCCGCGTCGGTGACGGTGCCTTCGAGCACGTTCAGCGTGCCGACGAAATTGGCAACGAACTTGGTCGCCGGCCGGTTGTAGATCTCGAACGGCGTGCCGACCTGCTCGGCCTTGCCGCTATACATGACGGCGATGCGGTCGGAGATCGACAGCGCCTCTTCCTGGTCGTGGGTGACGAAGACGGTGGTGATGCCGAGCTTCTTCTGGATCGAGCGGATTTCCTCGCGCAGCGACACGCGCACCTTGGCGTCGAGCGCCGACAGCGGTTCGTCGAGCAGCAGGAGCTTCGGCTTCGGCGCGATGGCCCGCGCCAGCGCGATACGCTGCTGTTGGCCGCCGGAGAGCTGATAGGGATAGCGGTCGCCCATCTGCGGCAGCTTGATGAGCTCGAGCATCTCGGCAACGCGCCTGTCGGCATCGGCCTTTGGCATGCCCGCAACCTTCAGCCCGAAGCCGATGTTCTGCGCCACCGTCAGGTTCGGAAACAGCGCATAGGCCTGGAACACCATGCCGACATTGCGCTGGTTGGGCTTGAGCCGGGTGATGTCCTTGCCCGCCACCACGATCTTGCCGGCGCTCGGCTCCTCGAAGCCGGCGACCATGCGCAGTACCGTCGTCTTGCCGCAGCCCGATGGCCCGAGGAAGGAGACAAATTCGCCCGGCTCGACGTCGAGATTGAAGTCCTGCACGACGGTGGTGGCGCCGAAGGCTTTTCGCACCTGCTGGATGGAGAGGAATGGCTCGGCCATGGCTTTTCTTTCGGTCAGTACTTTTCGATCAGTTTGGCCGGTTCGCCGATCGCGGCGCAAAACGCGACAGGATCTGGATCAGCGACATGCAGCCCCAGGTGATGGCGAACGAAATGAGCGCCAGTGCCGACGGCTCATAGGCACTGTTGGCGCCGATGTTCTGCAGATAGGGGCCAAAGGCTGGGCGATTCAACAGCGAGGCCATGGTGAACTCGCCGATGACGATGGCAAAACTCAGGAACGCACCGGATAAGACAGCGATCAGTACGTTTGGCAGGATGATGCGGGCGATTATGGTGGTCCAGCCGGCGCCGAGGATTTGTGCGGCTTCGGTGAGCGTTCTGACGTCGATGGTCCTGAGACCGGTATCGACTGCCCGGTACATATAAGGCAGCGCCAGCACTGCATAGCCGATGACCAGCAGAGCATCGGTGCCGCGCGCTGTCGCCAGAAAAGGCAGCGTTGAATTCGAACCGAACATTCTGATGTAGCCGAAGACGATGACGATGGCGGGGATAACCAGCGGCAGCAGGGTTATGAACTCTACGACGGGCCGCAGATTCGGTAGCCGCAGCCGTATCCAGTAGGCCGTCGGGACAACGAGCAGCACGCCCAAAAGGATGGTGAAGATCGCTACAACGACGGAATAGGTAAATGTCGTCTGGAAATTCGGATCTCCGAAGACTGAGCGGTAGGCGTCAAAGGAGTATTCCCCTCGCCGCTTACGCAAAGAGAATTCAAAGGTCGCCAAAAGCGGCAGGACAAAATAAGTGGTTCCCACGCCAAAAACGAGCCAAGCCCAAAAGCGGCTGCCTTGCTTCATTTCAGCCACCGTTCGGCTCGCCGTTGGAACAAGATATAGAATAGGTTGGCCAGGCCGGTGATGACGATCATGCCGAACGCAAGCGCGTAGCCTAGATTCGGATTGTACAGCACGTCGCCGCGAATCTGCGCGAACAGCTGGATTGGCACGATGTTGAGTGACGGCCCCGTCAGTGCATAGGCCGTTGCGACCGCCCCGAAGGCATTGGCAAAGAGGAGGACCGTCGTACCGAGAAAGCTCGGCCATAACACCGGAATGACCACCATGCGCCAATATTGCCAATTGGTTGCCCCGAGCGTGGCGGCAGCTTCGCCCCATTCCTTCTTCAACCCATCGACCGCCGGCGTGATGATGACGATCATCAATGGAATCTGGAAATAGAGATAGGTGAGAATCAGGCCCCAAAACGAAAAGATACTGAAGCCGAGCGAATAGATGTTGATGCCGAAAACGTCACGCAACAGGATCGTCGCCACTCCGAGCCGACCTAGCGTCGCGATGAACGAGAATGCCAGCGGTACGCCCGCGAAATTCGAGGCGACGCCCGAGAAGGTCAAGGTTGCCGAGCGTAACCACGGCGGCAAGCCTCCGCGAACCACTGCCACCGCCATGGCCAGGCCGATCAAGGCGCCAAGGACCGCAGAGACAAAGCTGATCTGAATGGATACCCAATAGGCTGCGGCGAGCTTGGGTTGCGACAACGCTATGATGTTGTCGAACGTATAGTCGCCGGCTGCATTTTTGAACGCGCCCGCGATCAGCCCTACAGTGGGCAAGATCAGAAAGACCAGCGCGAAAACGAAGAACGGAGTTACGCCTAACCAATGCAGTGGCAGCCGAAGGCGGCTGATCTCCGGCGCGCCAGGACTCACGCGGGCTGTCTGGGACATTGTGGAGTCTGCCATGGAATTCCCGAAGTCTGGCATAGGGCGCCGGCCGGCGAACGGCCGGCGCCCTATGAATTACTTCACGACGGCGCCAACGATGGCATCCCAGTTCGAGCTGATTTCCTTCTTGGCGGCGTTCTGTTCCTCCAAGGTTGGAAAGATCGCTTTTTCGTAGTTCTCGGCGGCCGGCAGCTTGTCCAGCATCTCCTTCGGGATCACGCCCTTCTTGGCGAGATCATTGAAGCGGATCGGGTGGCAGTAGCCCTTCAGCCAGCCCAGCTGGCCTTCGTCCGAATAGAGATACTCCATCCACAGTTTGGCGGCGTTCGGATGCGGCGCATAGGCGCTGATCGCCTGTACGTAGACGCCTGCGACCACTGCTCCCTTTGGCACGACGATTTCGATTTCCGGATTGCCGGCCATCTTGTCGCGCATGGCGAGCAGGTTGTAGTCCCAGTTCATCACGATCGGCGTCGTGCCCTGGGCGACAGCTGCCGCTTCACCGTCGACCGGCACGAAGTTGCCGGCATCGTTGAGCTGCTTGAAGAACTGCAGACCCTTGGCGGCTGCGTCCTGGCCGCCGGTACCGCCAGCCGCGAGGCCCGAGGCGTAGACCGACATGACGGCGTTGTTCGAGGTGCGCGGGTCACCGGCGAGCGCCACCGAGTTGGCGTATTCCGGCTTCTGCAGGTCAGCCCAGTCCTGTGGTGCGTTCTGCACGACGGCCTTGTTCACGCCGAAGGCGAGCACGCCGTAGTAGTCGCCGTACCAGTAGCCATCGGCATCCTTGGCGCTGTCAGGGATCGTATCCCAGGTCGACACCTTGTAGGGCTGGATCAGGCCGTCTGCCTTGGCGGACGGGCCAAAAGACAGGCCGACGTCGATGACATCAGGCGCCTGCGGGCCCTTATTGTCCTTGTTGGCCTTGATCGCCTCGATCTCATCGCCGGAGCCGGCATCGGGATTGAGCTCGTTGATGGTGATTTCCGGATACTTCGCCTTGAAGCCGGCGATGACGTCGCCATAGCCGCACCAGCTGTGCGGCAGCGCGATGGTGGTGAGCTGGCCTTCCGCCTTGGCGGCGGCGACCAGTTCATCCATGGACTGCGCCGACGAGATGGCAGAGGTCGCCATCAGGGCGACGGCCGTAAGGGAAAGCACTTTTCCCGTGAATTTGAACATGTGTTCTCTCCGTTGAACTGACGCCGTTGGACGCCTGCGATGCGGTATCGTTTTCGTGTGACAGCCCGATGAAAGCTTTGTGAAAGCGATGCCCTGCAGTACGAAAAAGTAAACTCTTTTTAACCGGCTGTAGCAATCGCTCTGCGATTATTTTTCCGGCTAACGAACTTCTGTCTTAACTTCCATCTTTTCCCCTTTCTTTGCCCTCAATTTCCCAGATCAACTTTCGGCGCGAAAAACCGTCTCAGACGGTGCCGGCAATGGCATTGTCGAGCAGCGTCAGCGCCGCCTTCCTGGTCAGCTTGACCGGGTTGCCGCCGGCGGTCGGATCGACCACCGCCATGTCGGCGCTCAGGCCCTTGCGCTTCTTGTC
>NZ_RZSX01000009.1:0-21037 GCF_004023105.1 Mesorhizobium sp. M5C.F.Ca.IN.020.32.2.1
GGCAAGTCGCATCTGGCGATCGCAATCGCCCGCGCCCTCATCCGTGGTGGAGCACGCGGACGCTTCTTCAACGTCGTCGATCTGGTCAACCGCCTCGAGACCGAGCACCGTGCCGGCAATCAGGGGCGCATCGCCGACTACCTCACCCGGCTCGACTTCGCCGTGCTCGACGAACTCGGCTATCTGCCCTTCGCGCAGGCCGGCGGACAGTTGCTCTTCCACCTGATCAGCTGGCTCTACGAACGGACCTCCATCATCGTCACCACCAATCTCGCCTTCGGCGAGTGGCCGGCCGTCTTCGGCGACGCCAAGATGACCACGGCGCTGCTCGACCGGCTCACCCATCACTGCGAGATCATCGAGACCGGCAACGAGTCCTGGCGCTTCAAGAACCGATCTCAAAGCTCACATGAGGAGTTTGGCGTCAAGACATGGAGGCCCTCCGTCCGGCCATCGGATTCCATGGGTCTGAGCCTTGCGCCTGACGCGGCTTTCCTTGCCGGTTCAAACTCACATACGGTCGCCACGGTCGCGGCAGCACCATCATTCCGCTTGCGTTGCGGTAAGGCTCAGGAGGACGTGACCATTCTAAAGCGCGGCGTTTTTTGGAGCCATACTTTGAGCCGGTTCGCCCACCTGGATCCGCCAGGATTGATCAGTCCTGGAAGATTTCGAGAACGGGTTGATGCGGTGCGTTTGTCATGCCGCCTTCATCACGGCCCCGTCGATTACGACGCCGAACCTGACGTACTTCCAGAGTGCGACGAGCAATTTTCTGGCGAGAGCGACGATGCTGCTTTTCTTATGGCGTCCACCATCTGACTGGACGCGCTGAAAGAACCATTCGCTCAGCGCCGAAGACGGCTGATTGCGCAGCCACAGCCAGGCTAGCTGGATCATTGTCGTTCGCAGTCGGGGATTGCCTGCTTTTGACACGCCTTGTTCCCGGTCAATCGTCCCGCTCTGCCAAGGCGTGGGCGCCAATCCCGCGTAGGCGGCAACCTGCCTGCGATTGTCAAAATGACGCGCTAACCCCTCGGTGCAAAGAACGGCCGCGATCTCCGCCCCTACTCCCTTGATGGCGCACAACATCGCGGCCGGTGTTGTTGCGGGGTTGCTTTCATCGGCTGCGCTCACCAGCAGGTCACGCTCCTGCTCAACGACAGCAATATGGTCGAGCAGCAGCTCGAGTCGATCGAGTTCGCGGACGATCTGTGCCTTGAGATGAGGAGGCAAGGCCCTGCCGTCGCCGGTCCGGAGCTCTTCGAGCCGCATGCGTCTGTCCATTCGTAGCGGCTGGTATCCACCAATGCCTTGGGCAAAGAGCAGACCCTTGATGCGGTTGACGTGTTCAACCCGTTCAGCGATGAGGACGCGTCGCTCGCGACATATGCGTCGCCGGTCCTCCTCTTGCCGGCTCGGCACCCTGACCATCGCACAAACGCGAGGCTCACCACGCTTGAAGGCGAGCAGCGCACGCACCAGCGTCTCGCCATCGATCTTGTCGGTCTTGGCCCGCCGACCGCGGCGTGACGCGGCAATTGATGCTGCGTCGACAATATGACTTTCGATGCCATGGTCCTGCAGAACCCGATGAATCCAGAACCCATCAAGCCCTGCCTCCTGGATCGTAACAATGGGAAAGACGCGACCAGTACGGTAGCGCGCCTTCCCCTGAAGATGCGTGAAGCGACAAAGCAAATTGTCGATGTCGCCGCCGCGAACCGAATGCTTCGACATCTTCTCACCGCTGCCCGGCGACAACGACGTGACCAACCATGTAGCCCGGCTCAGCTCGAGGGAGACAAAGATCGCGCCCAGATCTGTGCGGATCGCGGTGGCACTGTCGTACTGGCTTTGGGGAGCATGCATGGTCGTCTCCTGGTGAGTGATTGTGCAACCACACTTTTGCAGAGCGCCGGGCGCGGTTCACGCCTCATGGAATCTAAAGCCGGGGGAGCCTAACCAACGCGCCCGACCGGGCTGCACAACCCCGACCAGTTCCACCCGGTCGGGCGCTCACTGTCGTGCACTACAAGGGGGGGTCAAAATTGGACGCCGATTCGGGGTCAGTTTTGCGCGCCGATTGACACCTCAAGGAGTGCATCCGCGCCGCCAAAGGAGCGGGTGGTGTTCATCAACAGCGGCTTTTTGGACCGCACCGGCGACGAGATCCACACTTCCATGGAAGCGGGGCCGATGATCCGCAAGGGCGAAATGAAGCAGTCGGCCTGGATCGCGGCCTACGAGAACTGGAATGTGGACGTCGGCCTCGCCCGCGGGCTCGCGGGACGCGCCCAGATCGGCAAGGGCATGTGGGCGATGCCCGACCTGATGGCGGCCAGCTGGAGCAGGAGATCGGGCATCCGAAGGCCGGGGCCAACACGGCATAGGTGCCGTCGCCGACCGCGGCGACGCTCCACGCCACGCACTATCACCGCGTCGATGTACATGCGGTGTAGGAGAGCCTGAAGAGCCGTAAGCGCGCCAGTCTGGACGATATGCTTTCCATCCCGGTAGCGGTGCTGCCCAATTGGGCGCCAGAAGCTATGCAGAAGGCAACAACTGCCAGGGCATCCTCGGCTATGTTGTGCGCTGGATCGAGCAGGGCGTCGGCTGCTCCAAGGTGCCCGACCTCGACGAGGTCGCGCTGATGGAGGACTGCGCCACGCTGTGCGTTTCCTCGCAGCACATCGCGAACTGGCTGCATCACGGGGTTTGCACGCGCGATGCTGATGGTTCCTACCTTGGCAAGTACCGGAAGATCCCCATCCCGACGATCTGATCAATCGGGAGAAGTTGTACTTCAGGTCCGGCAATCTTGGTTTTCCGGTTTTCGATACTGCGTTCGGCCGGGTAGGTGTCTATATCTGCTACGATAGGCATTTTCCGGAAGGCTACCGCGCGCTCGCTCTCGGCGGCGCCGAGATTGTCTTCACTCCGTCCGCGACAGGACCATGAAGCGTTACACCTGGGATCTGGAAGTAAACGCCGCAGCCGTCGCCAATGGCATCTTTGTCGGCGCTATTAACCGCGTCGGCAATGAGCCGTGGAAGGTGGGGAAGTTTTACGGAAACAGCTTTTTCGCCGGGCCACGGGGCGAGACAATTGTTCAAGGCGGGGACGAGGATGAATTGGTCGTAGCCGACCTGGACACTGGTTTGCTACGCGTGGAAAGACATCATTGGCAGTTCTTCCGCGACCGGCGGCCGGATGCTTATCTGCCTCTTTGCCAACACGACCTCATGTGAGGCGATCCGGGTGACGAAAGCGGTGATCGAACAGGAACGCTCGTAGGGCGCGCAGTGCCATATCGAACGATCGGACATGCAGGCTGGGCATGTTCAGGGGCCGTAGCCTCGCACGTGAGTTCGACGTGGCTGAGGGCGTCATGATGTGCTGTCGCCCTCATGGGACGTTTCCACTAAGAGTCTGCGCACAATAAGCAGGGCCGGCCGCAATAGGGTATGATCATCGACGAATTGCGCTCCTATGGTGGTGAAACGCCAACTCCTTGACTTGCACGGTCTGCCGGAAAGGGCGTGTTGGCCGCACGCGCCACAAAGGGCGTGTTGGCCGCACGCGCCACATTTCAAACAGCGTGACAACGTTCCCGCCTGCCTGTGCCCGACCTGCGGCGGGTGAAAGCCGGCCGGATTGGCCGACGAGCGCGCTCCTCGAAAGGTCCCGCTCCAATGGTCGTGTCTGCGACCGATGATCAAGCTGCCGTGCGGCCCTCAGGAGCGGAGTCATTTCACACCGCGTCACTTTTGCAGCCCGAATTTCAGCAGCCGGCACACTTTGGAGCAAACTCATCCCCCCTGGTGCTACCGTCCCGCAAATGCCGCCGCCCGCTTGTTAAAAAGATTGGCGGGACCTTGGCTTTGGACGACGGCAGGACGAGTTGGCGCAGATCAGCCGCGAAACTGTTTAATATGGGAGGAAAATAAAACATGACACTCTCACGCCGCAATCTCATTAAGATGGGCATGGCCGCTGGAACGGCTGCGTCAATCCCCTCAGTTCTACGGGCACAGACGGTGCCAACTGATGCTCGGACGGTACGTCTGGTGAGGGAGAACCTGACCAACTTCGATCCGTACTATACAACATCCACATTCACAACCGACCACGCGTTTGCGATATACGACATGCTGTTCTCGCTCGACTCCAAGTTTACGCCGCAGCCGCAAATGGTGGGGAAGTGGGGTATTTCCGATGACAAGAAGACCTATACATTCGAGCTCCGGGACGGCTTGGGCTGGCACGACGGCACTCCCGTCACCGCAGCGGACTGCGTGGCCTCGATCCGGCGCTGGGGCCAGACTTCCGGCGGGCGTCTGGTCATGGAGCGTGCAGAGGATATTTCGAAAAGAGACGACAAGACGTTCACCATCGCGCTCAAGGAACCGCTGGGGCTGCTGATCGATCTGCTGGCAACCACAAATTATCCGCTATTCATCATGCGAGAGAAGGACGCAGAGCATCCTATAACCGAGCAGGTGACGGCGAACATCGGATCGGGACCGTTCAAGTTTAACCATGATCTTGCGAAGCCTGGTGCGAGCTTCACTTACGACCGCAACGAAAAATACGAACCGCGGAGTGAGCCCCCCGACGGGTTCGGCGGTGGAAAGGTCGTCAAGGTCGACCGCGTCATCTGGGAAGTTATCGCCGATGGACAGACCGCGCTCGCGGCCTTGCAGGCCGGTGAGGTTGATTTCGTGTCAGACCCGCCGGCCGATCTATACTCTGTGATTGAGGGGGATCCCAACCTTGCGCTGCAGGTACTGGACAAGGGCCAGGACATGTTCTTGCGCATGAATTGTTTGCAGAAGCCCTTTGACAATGTGAAGGCGCGTCAAGCGATGCTTCACCTGATCGATCAGGAGGCTTTTCTGCGCGTCATTTCCCCGGATGCAAAATACGGCCGTAGCCTCGCGTCGCTGTTTGGGGCCGATACGCTCTATACCAACGTCGAAAACACGGGATGGTACAAGAAGGGCGGCGACCCCGAAAAGGCCAGACAGCTTTTCAAGGAGGCCGGATATGCCGGCGAGAAGGTCGTCATTCTCCAACCCACGACCTGGGCAGCGGCCAGTGATGCCTCTCAGCTTCTGGCGGATACTTTGCGCAAGGTCGGGGTTAATGCTGAGCTTGCGCCAAGCGACTGGAGCGCCCTTGTCGCGCGCCGCGCGAAGAAGGGCCCCGTTGAGGATGGGGGCTGGAGCATCTTCATCACGAGCGTTTCCGATTTCGGCCTGACCGTCCCCCACACTGCAGCCTACTTAACCGCGAATGGCGAAGAGGGCTGGTTTGGCTGGCCCAAGAACGACGAATACGAGGCGCTCCGGGTCAAATGGGCTGATGCCGGAACACTGGAAGAGCGCCAGGCCCTGGCTCGAGAGATGCAACGGATTTGGTGGGACTTCGTCGGCTTCGTCTTTTTAGGTCAAGTCGTGTCGCCAATTGCCCGACGCAAGTCGCTCACCGGTCTGATTGGCGTTCCAGATTACTTCCTTATGTGGAACATCCAGAAAGCGTGATTCGCTGGCTGCCCGCGTACTTCGTTTGCTAGTCGGAGGTCTTTATCTCGCTGCTCTTGAGGCCGGCTTTTAGGAACCGGCCACCAACGGCGACGCCACATGGATCGCCGCATCTCTAGGAACAGCTGTGACTCACGTGAAAGTCCAGGAGTTGCGATCGCAGCGCGAGCATTGGCGCTTAGAATGATGACCCTGGTCTATGGTGGGTCAGTTTGGCGGTCCTTGGCGCTGCCTTCCGTAACTTATTCTCCCTTCGTACCCCGGAGACATTCCCATGAGCTATCGCATCCTCACGGGCGAGATCGAAAACGAGGCAAACACTTTCAGCAAGGTGCCGACCACGCTTGAGCGATTCCGCGCCGGCACCCTGCTGTTGGGCGACGAGATCCCGCCGGCGCGACGGGGCACGCGCACTGCACTGGGAGCGGTGTTCGAGGCGGCGGAGAAATTCGGCTGGGCACTTTCCCACCCACTCGCGGCTAGTGCCACCCCTGGAGGGGTGGTGACGAAGGAAGCTTTTGAGCAGCTTTGCGCCTGGTTTCTGGCCGGCGCCGAAGGCTGCGATGGCGCGCTTATCAACTTGCACGGCGCTATGGTGGCTGAGGATTGCGAGGATCCAGAAGGCGAAATCCTCGCCCGGCTGCGCGCCGCGCTCGGGCGTGACGCGCCAATCATTGCCACGCTCGACCTGCACGCGAACGTCACGGAGAAGATGGCGGCAAATTCCTCGGCGCTAATCGCCGTGCGCACCTACCCTCATATCGACTACTATGAACGCACTTGGCAGGGTGCCAAGCTGCTCGACCGCGCCCTGCGCGGCGAAATCCGCCCCCGCACTGTCATCGCGAAGCGCCCTATGATGGGCGGTCTCGACTCGGGGCGCACACAGAGTGGTCCGATGCGCGAGCTTATCGACCGCGGCGAGGCCCTTGAGGCCTCTGGCGAGGCCCTCGTGGTTAGTGTTTGCGCTGGGTTTCGGATGAGCGACATATACGATGTCGGACCCAGCGTCACCGTCACCGCCGATGGCGACACCAGTGACGCGCAGCGCATCGCCGAGGAATTTATGGATTTTGCGTGGGAGACACGCAATTTTGTCTCCGCGCGAGACACTCCTATCAGCGTCGCCGAGGCGGTGGACAGGGCCAAAGCCGGCGAGGTTTGCGCCGACAAGCCTCTGTTGCTCGCCGATATCAGCGACAATCCCGGTTCCGGTGCTTATGGCGACTCGACGGATCTGCTACGCGCGATGATCGCGGCCGACCTCCAGAATGCGGCCTTCCATGCGATCTTCGATCCGGCAGCTGTGCGGGCTGGAATGACCATTGGCGTCGGCAACAAGGGGAGCATCCTGCTCGGCGGCAAGCACGCCCCCGAGATGGGCGGGGGGCCGCTCGAGGTTAAGGCGCAGGTTGTCTCTATCACCGACGGCCGCTTTCGCTGCTACGGGCCTTCCTTTCTTGGTGGAGGCGCATGGCGCAGCTTCGGGCCGAGCCTGATGCTGCGCGTGGGCGGCATCGAAGTCGCCGTAATCTCTAGGCCGGAACAAGCGGTAGACGTCGCCCAACTCACTTCCCTGGGCATCGACCCACTCCACTGCGCGACCATAGCGCTAAAGTCTTATCATCATTTCCGCGCGGCGTTCGAACCGATCGCGCGCGAGGTCGTCGCGGTCGACGGCGGCGGATTGGATTCCCCGGTCTTCATCCGCAAGGCATTCTACCGCCATGTCCGCCGCCCGATCTGGCCGCTCGACGAGATCGAGGTCTAAGTCGTACGCTGAGAAGTTTCACGCCACGTCGCTTTGTGGAGCAGTATTTCGGCAGTCGACCCATTGTGGCGGAAACATTTCTACGCCAGATATTAGCATCCGGTACGGATGGTAATGGACGTTGCTCTAACCGCGTTCGATCCAATCTTTACAACATCTGGCCCCACCCAGACCCATGTTGTCCGTCTATCAACACGCTCTTCGCGCTCGGCTCCAAGATATTGGCGCGTCCCGAAGTGGTGGGGAATTGGCTCCGACGACAAGAAGGCATATACGCGCGAGCTCCGGATGGTTTGGGCTGGCAATACGGCACATCCGTGACAGCGGCAGACTGTGTGGCCTCGATCCGTCCAAATTAGCGGGTGTCGGAACGCTCGAACGCTCGACGACCGGAAGGAAATTGCTCGCAAAATGCAACGTATTGGTTGGGCTTAGTAGCGGACGTGGGCTTGGGTCAAATCATCTCGCCAGTTGCCCGTGGAAAGACACTCACCGGGTTAGTCGAGATGCCACAGCGTTTCGGAATGTGGAACATACAAAATGCCTGAGGACAATGGCGGCCTCAACTACACGTAGATTGCTTCGACCATCGCCGCCCTGGTGATGGTCGGATCTTCGTCCTTCCTACTTCTTAGGCCGGCGCTCGCCCGGACGTCTATCAACTCCGGTGACACCGGCCACGCTACAGATGATCGCGGCATCCGCGAGGAGGATCGTATTGGTCGCGATGTTATTCGCCGCTCGGGCGGGTGTCGCTCCCACCCGAGAAGTTGCTCAGAGGGATGGTTGCAACAAGCGTTCTATTTGATGGGTGATTCCCCGGCCACTGCTGACATAACTTGAAAAAGTAGGATCTGCCCACAAAACGCATGATCATCGAATCTTGCTCTCATGGAATCCACGAGTGCACGGGCGAGCGAACAAGCCCGGTTTCGCCCTCACGCGGCAAAATTGCTAACAAACGTTACAACGCCAGTTGAAGTCGTCCCTGGGCAGCGCGCAGATGCCGCGCGCCGCAAATTTGTTCCGGTGCCGGCAACCGGTCACGCGATTGATCGTGCGACGTCAAATCGCCAAACCGACGGGCAACAAATCGACCGGCGCTCTATCCAGGAACGAACCACCGCGCTGCGCAGTTTGAATGTGGAGAAGTACGACCATAAATGAACCTCGGCTGGGTCGTTCGGGCGGCTCATTCCTGTCGTCGATGGCAAAAAATTGACAAAATTGTTTCAATTTTTCACGTATTATGCAATGAATGTAGCGCAGCCTGCGACGATTATTGAAATCATATCATTGCAGACGTTGTTCCATGGATGACCTAGATCGAAGGATCCTCACGGCTCTACAGAAGAACAACCGGCTCTCCTTTGCCGAGTTGGCGGAGTTGGTCGGTTCTTCGGCCGCATCTTGCATGCGTCGAGTGAACAAGTTGCGTGCAGATGGCGTGATTGTTGCCGACATCTCGCTGGTGGATCCGAAGGCTCTTGGCAAATCGCTTACCATTGTTGTCACGGTAGAGCTCGACCGTGAGCGTCTTGACCTTGTCGATGAATTCAAGCGCGCGATGCGGGCGGCCAAAGAGGTTACCCAGTGCTACATGGTTACGGGCGACGCCGATTTTGTGCTGATCGTGGCAGTTGAGGACGTCGAGGCCTTTGACGTCTTCGTCAAGACGAAACTCTACACCAATCCCAATGTCCGAAAATTCCGGAGCATGATTTCGCTCGATCGTGTCAAGTTCGAGCCGCGGGTTATGGCGTAGTGTTTAGTGGGCGCGGCTAAGCCATCAATCTAAGCCACTTTTTGAAACCGCCATTGCGCGTCCAGCATCAAATTGAGCTTTTTCGCCTGATCAACTGTGCAATCTAGAGGACGTAGTCCATCCAGCGTCAGGACGCCGTGAGTTGCCAATCGTTCGACGCGGGAAAAGCAACCGTACCGGCTTAAAGAAAAAAGAATGGCGCCCCCTATGACACAGCTTTCATCTGCGCTTCCAACTTTTGACGCGCATTACGTTGATCGACGGCGCTACCCGCACGGGGTTGCGTTCATGGACGGGCAATATCTGCCTATGTCCGAGGCCAAGATCTCCGTGCTTGATTGGGGTTTCCTGCACTCCGACGCAACCTACGACACGGTGCATGTCTGGAATGGCAGGTTCTTCCGGTTGAATTTGCATCTTGACCGTTTTTTGGGGGGCGTTGAACGGCTGCGAATGAAGCTTCCCTACGATCGCGAGAAGATCGCCTCGATCCTTGAGGATTGCGTCGCGCTGTCGGGCCACAAGTCGGCGTACGTGGAGATGATTTGCACGCGCGGTTCCTCGCCGACCTTCAGCCGCGATCCCCGCCAGGCGGAGAACCGCTTCATCGCGTTTGCTGTCCCATATGGATCGGTTGCCAACCCGGAGCAGCTAGAAAGAGGCTTGCACGTCGCGATCAGCGAGACGGTGCGCATCCCGCCCAATTCGGTCGATCCCTTGATCAAGAACTATCATTGGCTCGATCTCGTGAAGGGCCTCTTCGATGCTTACGACAGGGGGGCGGAGACAGCGCTGATCCTGGATACGAACGGACACATTGCGGAGGGGCCTGGCTTCAATGTGTTCATTGTCAAGGACGGTTCCTTAAGGACACCCGCTTTTGGGGTGTTGCCAGGCATAACGCGACGCACTGTCTTCGATCTTTGCGCCGAGATTGGTCTGTCCGTCTCGGCCGCTGATATCAGCCGTGCTGATATCAAAGCGGCTGACGAGGTATTCATCACGTCGACTGCCGGCGGCATCATGCCCGTGACTCGTATGGATGACGCCGCAATCGCTAGCGGGCACGTCGGGCCCATCACCCGCCGGCTGATTGATCTCTACTGGCAAAAGCACGATGATCCTGCATGGTCGACTGCTGTCATTTATCCGTGATCAAAAAGCCACGCGACAGTAGCTTGGCGGCCTCGTTCGCGGAGCTCTCACTGAGCTTTCATTATACAAGCTCCGAAATGGAGTGGGCCGTTTCGGCGGATGTCCTCCTCCTCGATTTGGTGGACTTCCGACCCTCATACCCGAAATCTTCGAACCACTCGACCGCCAGCTGTCGCAAAAAGAGTGCCCGGTCCGCAATGGTAGGGCGAATGTTCTGCCGTACCAGAACGCCTACCTGAATAGGCGGGCGGACCGTCGCGTTTTTCCTGAGATGATGATGCCGGTTTGCTCGTGGGCACAATCTCTGTTGGCTTTTGACGGCCTCGGCGCTGGCTACGTTCGCGACGACCTACGGTTGAGCGAACCGTCAGCTCGAAATGATCATACGCTTGTGTAGGCCGTCCTCCTGCGGAGTTGCCGATGAAGAATGCATTCATTGCCCATTTGTCAGCGGAACTGGCTATTTTGAAGTCCGCGGGACTCTACAAGTCCGAGCGGGTGATCACCTCGATGCAGTCTGCCGAAATCGAAGTTGCCGGTCAGAGAGTGTTGAATTTCTGCGCCAACAACTATCTCGGCCTTTCCGACAGCGAGGAGATTCGCGGGGCAGCCAGGGTTGCGCTCGACCGCTATGGTTACGGCATGGCTTCGGTGCGCTTCATCTGCGGCACGCAGGAGGAGCACAAGCAGCTCGAGGCAAAGATATCGAGTTTCCTCGGCATGGAGGACACGATCCTCTACGGTTCATGCTTCGACGCCAATGGCGGCCTGTTCGAGACGCTGCTTTCGGAAGAGGATGCCGTCATCTCGGACGCGCTCAACCACGCCTCGATAATCGACGGGGTGCGCCTTTCCAAAGCGAAACGCTTCCGCTACGCCAACAACGACATGGCGGCATTGGAGGAGGAGCTGAAGAAGGCTGAAGGCAGCCGTTTCAAGCTGATCGCAACCGACGGCGTTTTTTCGATGGACGGCATCATCGCCAACCTCCAGGGGGTGTGCGATCTGGCGGAAAAATACGATGCGATGGTGATGGTCGACGACAGCCACGCCGTCGGCTTCGTCGGCAAAAACGGCCGCGGCTCGGCTGAGCATTGCGCAGTAGAGGGCAGGGTGGACATCATCACCGGTACGCTCGGAAAGGCGCTGGGTGGCGCGTCAGGCGGCTATACGAGCGGCAAACGGGAGGTCGTCGACTGGCTGCGTCAGCGCTCGCGGCCCTATCTCTTCTCCAACACGCTGATGCCCGCGATCGCGGCGGCCTCACTCAAGGTGTTCGACATCATCGAGGGAGGCGACGCACTACGGCAGCGCCTTTATGAGAATGCCGCGCGCTTCCGCTCCGGGATGACGAAGGTGGGATTCACGCTTGCCGGCGCCGATCATCCGATCATCCCGGTGATGCTGGGTGACGCCGCGCTGGCGCAACGGATGGCGGAGATGATGCTGGAGCGCGGCATCTATGTGATCGGCTTCTCCTTCCCCGTCGTGCCCAAGGGCCAGGCGCGGATCAGGACGCAGATGTCGGCCGCGCATTCAACCGAGGATATCGACCGTGCAGTGGAGGCATTTACTGAGGTAGGCAGGAAATTGGGAACCATCTGACGTTGAACATGACGAAGCGCGTTAACGGCGCGAAAGGCGTTGGGCTTACCGAGCGTCAAGAAATCGATGTCGAGCATGTCTGCCGCGCATTTCTTCATTTCTGTTGGCAAGGCCGTTTTTGGCTCAACATCCATACGGGTCAAGGCCACTAGGTGCGAGGGGTGCGATCCTTGGCGCAGAAGAAATTGCTAGGGCATCTGACTCTTCCCAAGGGAGAGCATGCCGCCGAGCCGGGGCCAAATTTCCGAGCTAATTACCCGTCTGCGACTGAGGATCAGTTTCCGTGGAAGGGAGGCCAGGTATTTCATACCTGGCAGTTCTGTGGGGTCTCCATTGCAGCAATCTCTGCATTTTGGCGAAAATCGTGCTTGGCCCGGTGCTACCAATTCGAAATAGCCACCGCCCGATCAGGCTGTTGTTGAAAACGACAGGCAAATCCTTCGGTGGTGGCACCGACAAAGCTCAAGAGCGCGCATCAATCGCGCCACAAGCTGGAAAAGGGGAGCATGAACATGGCAATCTCTCGACGCAACCTCATCAAAATGAGCATGGCCGCTGGAGCGGCTTTATCAAGCCCATCGATCCTGCGGGCGCAGACAACCCCAAGCGACGCGCGGACCGTCCGCTTGGCATGGGGGGACATTACCGTCTTTGATCCAATCTTTACCACGACCGATCCTACGCAAGCTCACGGCCTTGCCATATACGATACCCTATTCGCGCTTGACTCTGCGCTGAAGCCGCAGCCGCAAATGGTTGGGAAATGGGGCGTTTCCGATGATAAGAGAACTTACACCTTTGAACTCCGAGATGGACTGGCCTGGCACGACGGCACGCCCGTCACCGCGGCCGACTGTGTCGCCTCGATTCGCCGCTGGGCACAGGTAGCTCCTGGCGGACAATTGCTCATGGAGCGTGCAAAGGATATCTCAAGAAAGGACCACAAGAGCTTCACTATAACACTCAAGGAACCGCTAGGAATATTACTCGATATGCTGGGAGGAGTTGCCGCTCCGGTTGCGTTCATGATGCGCGAAAAGGATGCGGGCCGCCCTGCAACCGAGCAGGTCACCACGAGTATTGGGTCGGGACCGTTCAAATTCAATGAAGCTCTTGCCAAGCCCGGGGCGAGCTACACCTACGACCGGAATGAAAAGTACGTGTCCCGGGGCGAGCCGTCGGATGGACTCGCCGGCGCGAAGATCGTCAAGGTCGATCGGGTCATTTGGAACAATATCGCCGATCAGCAGACTGCTTTAGCGGCGTTGCAGACAGGTGAAATTGATCTGCAGACATACGCGCCCGCTGATCTCTATCCTGTCATTGAGAATGATCCTAATCTGGCACTTCAGGTTCTGAATAAGTCAGGCAACGACTTGTGCCTTCGCATGAACCATCTGCAAAAGCCGTTCGACAATGTAAAGGCACGCCAAGCGATGCTTCACCTGATTGACCAGGAGGCATTCCTGCGCGTTACGGCACCCGATCCGAGGTTTGGCCATCCGGTCACTTCGATATTTGGGAACAGTACGCCCTATTCGAATGACGAAAATACTGGCTGGTTCAAGAAAGGAGGCGATCCGGAAAAGGCCAAGCAACTGTTCAAGGAAGCCGGATACGCCGGCGAGAAGGTCGTAATCCTCGATCCCACGAGCTGGGCTCAGGCCCACGCAGCTTCCCAGCTGCTGGCCGCTACGCTGCAGAAGATTGGTATCAATGCGGAACTTGCGCCGAGCGACTGGGGCGGTGTTGTCGCTCGTCGAGCCAACAAGGGGCCCGTTGAAAGCGGCGGCTGGAGCATCTTTATCACGGACGATCCTGACTACGTCCAAGGCGACCCGAATACGGCGGTCTTCCTCAATGCAGGAGACAACGCCTGGTTCGGGTGGCCGAAGAGCGAGGAGTATGAAGCACTTCGAGCCAAGTGGCCGGACATCGCGAGCCTCGAAGAACGCAAGGCCTTGGCCCGCCAAATGCAACGTGTTTGGTGGGATTTCGTCGGCGATGTCAGACTAGGCCAGATTGTGAGTCCAATTGCGCGTCGCAAGACGCTAACTGGTCTCATTGAGGTACCGGCGATATTTTTCCCGTTTTGGAATATGCAGAAGGCTGCCGGCTAGTGGCGTCTTACGTCCTCCGCAGAGTGCTTTCGACCGTCGCCGTTATGGCGATGGTCGGGGCGTTCGTTTTCTTGCTTCTCAGGTTAGCGCCCGGTGATCCAGCTGCGATCATCGCGGGCAAGACGGCCACGGCCGAGATGATAGCCGGAATTCGCGAGAAGTTGGGCCTGAACGATCCCATGCCGGTTCAGTTTATCCGTTGGGTGCGCGATATGCTCGGCGGCGATTTCGGCACTTCCATTTTTGCCGGACGACCGGTTCTGGAGCTGATTTCGCAGCGGCTTGAACCGACCCTTTCGTTGTCCATCCTGACGATGATCCTGTCGGTGGCGGTTGGGGTCTCGTTTGGTATTCTTGCTGCGTGGCAAACTGGCGGTGTAGTGGACCGCCTTCTCACGGCCTTTTCGGCGGTTGGTTATTCCGTGCCGGTCTTTGTCACCGGCTATTTCCTCATCTACTTCTTGGCCATAAGGACGCACTGGCTGCCGGTTCAGGGTTATGTGCCCATCAAAGGTGGGCCCGGGCCATGGTTCGTGCACTTGGTCTTACCGACGGTAGCGTTAAGTTTAGGCTACATAGCATTCATCGGCCGAGTTACGCGGGCTAGCATGCTCGAGGTCCTGTCGGAGGACTATATGCGAACAGCTGCCGCCAAGGGCGCTTCCTCCTATGCCATGCTTTTCCACCATGCGTTGAGGAATGCCGGCGTCCCCGTCCTGACCGTCATCGGCATAAGCTTCGCCTATTTGATCGGCGGAGTCGTCCTTACGGAAACGGTGTTCAACATTCCGGGTATTGGTCGTCTGGTCGTCGATGCGATCAACAACCGAGATTATCCCATTATCCAAAGCGTACTCATCCTGGTCTCGGGGCTGTACGTCCTCATAAACCTCACGGTCGATCTGGCCTACACGCTGATCGATCCCCGCATCCGGTACTGACATGTCTCTCCTCTCCGCACCAGTCGAAGTTGTGCCAATGGGGCGGCTGCAGCTGTCCGATCTTCCCCGTCTGATGAAGCGGCACCCGCAGGTTGTGATGGGCGGTGGTTTCTTGGTGCTCCTGAGTATTCTGGCGCTGGCTGCCCCGCTCTACGCTGGCGATCCTGTCAACATGGATCCGTTCAAACGCCTCCAGCCACCTTCCTCCGAGATGTGGTTCGGAAGCGACAATCTGGGTCGGGACGTGCTTGCTCGAACGATTTTCGGCGCCCGCGTCTCACTCATGGTGGGATTGCTATCGGCAATGAGCGCAGCTTTGTGCGGGCTCCTGATCGGTCTCTTCGCTGGTTACAACCGCGGCTTCGACAACGTCATGATGCGGGTCATGGACGGACTGATGTCGATTCCGACGATTCTGCTCGCCATTGCGCTCATTTCGCTGACCGGCCCCGGGATAGGCATCCTCATTGTCGCCATCGCTATCCCCGAGACGCCCGCCGTGGCGCGGCTGGTTCGTTCAGTCGTTCTGAGCGTTCGCGAACGTCCTTACGTGGAGGCCGCGCTCTGCGGCGGCGCGCGGCTGCCGAAGGTGCTGTGGCGGCATATCCTGCCCAGCACCATTCCGCCTCTCATGGTCCAGGGTGCGATTGTCTGTGCCAGTGCGATCCTGACGGAGGCAGGACTAAGCTTCCTCGGCGTCGGGGTGCCGCCCGAGATTCCGAGTTGGGGCAACATGATCGCCAGTTCGCGCCTCTATCTCGCTATCTCCCCGATGACGATCTTCGCTCCCGGTATCTGCCTTGCGGTCACGGTCCTTGCAGTCAACCTGCTCGGTGACGGGCTGCGCGATCTATTCGATCCCCGCGGAAAGCGGAGACGCTGACATGCAAATGCACACAAACCCAGGCAGCGAGGTCCTTCTCGACGTGCGAGACCTCGAGACGCACTTTTACGGCGAAGAAAGCGTCACCCGGGCCCTGGGCGGCATCAGCTTCCAGGTAAAGAAGGCCGAAACGCTCGGCGTGGTTGGTGAGTCCGGTTGCGGGAAAAGCGTCACCGCCCTCTCGATCCTTCGCCTGTTGCCGAAGCTGACGGCCAGGACAGTCGGGGGTGAGGTGTGCTTTCACGGACGTGACTTGCTTGCGTTGTCCGATCGGGAGATGCGGCACATCCGCGGCAACAAGATCGCGATGATCTTTCAGGACCCCATGACGAGCCTAAACCCGGTCTACACGGTCGGCCGGCAGATCGCCGAGGCGGTGCAAATCCATACGCAAGCCTCCCGGTCCGATGCAATGACAAAGGCCGAAGAGATGCTCCGCCTTGTCCGCATCGCAGACCCTGAGCGACGTGTGAATAACTATCCGCACGAAATGTCGGGCGGCATGCGTCAGCGCGCCATGATTGCCATGGCGCTTGCCTGCTCACCGGAGCTGTTAATCGCCGACGAGCCCACGACTGCGCTCGACGTCACTATCCAGGCACAGATCCTGCGGCTCATTGGCGATCTGAAAGAGCGCACCGGAACGGCCGTCATGTTCATCACCCATGATCTTGGCGTTGTGGCCGAGACGTGCCAACGCGTTATTGTCATGTATGCCGGCCGGATCGTCGAGCAAGCGACTGTAACCGATCTGTTCGCGCGTCCGGCGCATCCCTACACCCGGGGCCTTATGCGCTCCGTGCCTGATCGACGGCGCGGTCGGCAGCGACGCCTTCCCGAAATCCCGGGTATTGTGCCAAGTCTGCGCGACCCAATCGTGGGCTGCAGCTTCGCGCCTCGCTGCCCATTCGCAATAGACATTTGCCGCGAAAAAACGCCCATACTTGATGATCTCGAGCCGGGTCACGCCGCGGCTTGCTGGCGCGCCAAGGAGGTGATGGGCGCATGAGCGGTCCTTTGCTGAAAGTCGAGAACCTGACCAAGCACTACCCGCTCGGTGCGGGAATCTTGAAGAAGACGATTCCGGTGGTTCGCGCCGTCGAGGATGTATCCTTTTCCGTCGAGGCGGGCGAGACACTCTGCATTGTCGGCGAATCCGGTTGCGGCAAATCTACCGTCGCGCGGCTCCTGATGCGGCTCACGGAGCCGACGAATGGGCGCGTGCTGATCGACGGGACCGACATTGCCGGTCTCAAGAAGCACGCGCTTCGGGCCGTTCGCCGGCGGATGCAAATGGTCTTCCAGGATCCTTACTCGTCGCTAAACCCGCGTCTCACGGCCGGACAGATCATCACGGAGCCCGTCGAGAATTTTGAGCGCCTCAGCCGGCGGCAGCGCGATGTGCTCGCGGCGGACCTTCTACAAAAGGTCGGAATGTCGCCCGAGATGAGGCACAGGCTTCCGTCTGAGTTGTCCGGCGGTCAGCGCCAGCGGCTAGGCATCGCGCGCGCCCTGTCTCTCAAGCCCTCGCTTATCATCGCCGATGAGGCGGTCTCGGCCCTTGACGTCTCCGTGCAGGCACAGATCTTGAACCTGCTCCTTGATCTTCAGCAGCAGATGGGCATCGCCTTCATCTTCATCTCGCATGACCTTGGTGTCGTAGAGCATATCGGACATCGCGTCGCGGTCATGTATTTGGGGCGCATCGTGGAAGTCGCGCCGTGCGAGGCCCTCTTCGCCAGGCCGGTTCACCCTTACACCGAAGCGTTGATAGCGGCAGCTCCGGTGCCGGATCCCACACAGGTTCGGCTCGAGGCGCCTGTCGAGGGTGAGGTACCAAGCCCTATTAATCCACCGAAAGGGTGCGCGTTTCACCCGCGCTGCCCCCTTGCGGTCGAGCGTTGCCGCATCGAAGTCCCACCCTTGGTGCCAATGCCAGACGGGCGCGTGGTGGCCTGCCATGTACGCGCTCCGGCCGCCGGCATTCCGGGACGGCTGGATGTGATGGGCAGCGCAGACCTTACACCAGTATTGGTAGACAATTCGGCGCTGTAGGCATCAAAAACGCGCATTCGCTGACCGCCAAAATCGCATCTGTGAAAAGTAGGGGATCATGGAGAGAGAGTCGCATTACAACAGTCACCCTCCAATCCATCAGGATGGAGGCTTTGATACCATCGGTTCACTTGCCACAAACGTCGAAGACGGCTTTACGATGGCGGCAGTTGGCGACCTTCTCTATGCGCGGCCAGTAACGAACGGACATTATCCTGGCTTGGCCGATGTTCTCAAGCTCTTTCAAGGGGCCGACGTTACTTTTGGCAACTTGGAAACCAACATCTTGGACGTTCAATCCAAAGGATGTCCGCAGGCGGAGTACGGCGGGGCCTATTGCATCAGCCACCCCGAGCTGGGATCTGACTTGAGGGCTATGGGCTTCAACATGCTCAGTCGTGCAAACAATCATACGCTCGACTGGGGCGTTGAAGGCATGCGTGATACGACTCGTGCGCTTGATAGGAACGGAATCATCCATGCGGGCGCAGGCGAAAATCTCGCACAAGCCGGGGCCGCCCGCTTCCTCGAGACGCCCCGCGGGCGTGTCGGGATGATGTCATTTGCCTCGACGTTCGGACGCATGGCTCGTGCATGCGATCCGGCAGGCGAGGCACCAGGCAGACCAGGTCTCAACCCCCTTCGTCTCACGAAGAGTATCATAGTTCCGCCGGAGATGCTCGAGACTTTGCGACAGGTCCGCGAAATGCTACCAGGCGACAAACCCGCCGTGAAGGATCCAAGCCGGGTGGTACTCGGCGGGATCATCTACAAAGCTGGAAACAAAGCCCACTACAGCTTCGAACCTAATCCGCATGACGTCGCCAACATCCTGCGGAACATTCGTCAGGGTAAGCAGTTCTCCGACTTCTGCATCGCCACGAACCACGGACACGAACCGGGCGAATGGAGCTTGGAGCCGGCTGACTACGAACAATCTTTTGCCCGCAACCTTATTGATGCCGGAGCGGACGCATATATTGTGCATGGACCGCATGTATTGCGAGGCATCGAGATCTATAAAGGGCGACCCATTTTTTACAGCTTGGGGAATTTCTTCTGTCAGGACCTACGGACCCCAGTAGGCGCTGACATGTATGAGGTATACGGCAAGGATCCGCGAGTCGATACGGACGCAGAGGTGACGGCTGACGAGGTGGCAAAAGGATACCCGACGGCAGAGGGATTAGTAGGCCCCCAATCCGGCGAGGAATTTTATGAAAGCGTTGTTGCCGTCAGCCGCTTTGAGCAGAATCAGCTTGCTGAATTGAAGTTGATTCCGATCGAGCTCCGTCGCTCGATGCGGTTTGCCAACCGAGGAGTTCCGCGCCTTGCTCCCGCTGCGCTGGCAGTGACCATCCTGGAACGCCTACGGGAACTCTCGAAGCCATTTGGAACCCGCATCGAGATTGAGAACGGCGTTGGATTGATCCGACTGCCGCTCAGCTAGACGGCCCAATCTTTGGTCAAGGGACGGAGAGAGGTCAATTTTTCGGCCGTCCTTGAGCCATGGGTCGCCGGAGCCACCGTGCTACGCTGAGGGACGGCCTTGTCGCCGAGTTCAGCGGCGGCGCGCCAGCCGCGAGACAACGGAGGCTGTGAAGCCGCGCCGAGAGGCGCGCGTTGGTCGACCAGGCGAGCGCGGCGGGGTCGTGACCGAGGTCGCCCAAGCAGTTCGGTGTAGCTCAGTCAGAGCCGGTATGCGTGGCGCAAGCGGATGGCTGGCGGCGAACTCGATAATAGGCGGCAAGCAGACCTCGTCTGGCGGAGAGGGTGAGCCGTCGGGACAGGTGGCGGACGCTATGAGTTGCTGTGAGCTTCTATGTATGGGCCTAGTTCTGGAACTAGAACCTTTCACATGATCGAAGCTGTTGCGGACCGCTGCTAGTCTAACTGCGTCGATGTGTGCCTGAAGGCCTATGGCTCATATTGCTGTGCGAGCCAGCGGCGATGCGTGTCTTGGCCGCGCGGGTGCATTCCTTAAGGTTTACTGTTCCTCACCGTGCCCAGTGCCTGGTCGGCCCGACTGAACAAATCCAGCGCGAAGGCGATATCCCCGTCGCGTTTGGCGTTCCTGGCTATTCGAGCGGCGAGCGACGAATAGCTTCCTACAAGCTTTATGCCTGCCAACGCGGCCTGCGACGATCGAAGAAGGCTGCGATACCTTCGGAGGCGTCACTCGTTTCCCACGTATCTGCCAGAAGAGCGACCGTCTCGTTAATGATCGCGTCATCGATTGCCGGCCCGAGTCGACGCGCGAGCGCCTTGGCGGCGGCGACCGCCTGCGGCGAGGCCGAGCAATAGTGCCGGACCTCGCCTTCGACCGCCGCATCCAAATCGGCCGGCGGCACGGCGCGCGCAACCAATCCGAGTTCGCAGGCTTCATTGGCGTTGAATATTCTGGCTGACATGAAGACCCGCCGCGCCCGGCCCTCTCCCATTCGAGCTAGCACATATGGAGAGATCGTCGCAGGGATGAGGCCGAGCCGGACCTCGGTGAAGCCGAATTTCGCAGTGTTGACGGCTACTGCAGCATCGCAGACGCTCGTCAGGCCGAGACCACCGCCGAATGCCTGGCCGTTAATGCGGCCGATCAGCGGCTTGGGCAGTTCGTTGAGCGCGCGAAGAACCAGCGCCAGCTTCCTCGCCTCAGCGATTCTTGCGTTGCGCGCGGCGGAGGCCTGTGCCCGCATCCAGCCGAGGTCGGCGCCAGCACAGAAGCTGTCACCCTCGCCCGTCAGAACCACCGCTCGCACCTTGACGTCATTGGCGAGCAGTTCGGCAGCGCCCGCGAGCTCCGCGATCATCCGTCCCGACAAGGCGTTGTGCTTGTCCGGGCGGGCGAGGGTCAGCGTAGCGACACCGATCTCGTCAGTCGTGACGCGGATGGTATTGAAGTTCATGGCCGCTCCTCTCTCAGGCGGCCCGCGAAACGTGCCGCCTCCTCCAGTCGCTCCAAATCGAGGCCGGTTTCATAACCCCTGCCGGCGAGCGCGGCAGCAACGGCGAGCGTGTCGGCATTCCCCCTAGCTCCGGGGGCAAAAGGGCAGCCGCCAAGGCCGCCGACCGTGGAGTCGAAGGTGCGCAGGCCTTTCTCCAGGCTCGCCAGAATGTTGTCGAGGGCGCGCCCCTTCGTGTCATGGAAATGTCCGGCAAGCCTTTCGGCCGGCACCTCTTGCAACACGGCATCTAGCAT